>NZ_JANCLM010000099.1:0-1050 GCF_024259445.1 Pseudomonas sp. DVZ6 | reverse complement strand
CAAGGCCGCTCCTACATCTATGGTTACCCCCATTTCTGCAATACTGTACTGAGATGTGCGTGAGTTTGGTTTGCGTCAATCTATACGGCGTCGTGTGGGAGGTTGGTCCCGCGCCTCGATGAAAATCGCGCCCGACGAGCCTAGATATTTGTTCGGCTTCTGAAGCCGAGTAGGAGCTCAGGTTGATCGCCAGGCCGGTATACCGTTCACGTCATCTGTGTGCAGCATCGCAAAACCAGGTGGGTTGTTACTCGTGTGTCTGCAGGGTCAAGCGTTCATGGCGCTTGACCCTGCATCAAATTCGCTGTGGTGTGCCGTGATGGCCCAGGCGATTCGGGCCAGTTTGTTGGCGATAGCGCACACCACCAGGTTGGGGTGGTGAACACGTAGCAAGCCACGTACCCAGTCCGCCAGCTTGCCGGTTTTGCGCTCCAGCCCAATCAGATAGACCCTCGCGCACTGGATCAGCAGTCGTCGCTGATTGCCGTCGCCCCGCTTGCTGATTCGCCCCAGGCAAGGTTTGCCGCCTGTCGTGTGCTGCCTGGGAACCAGGCCTATGGAGGCTGAATAATTTCGCCCACAGCGGAACTGCTTACCATCACCCAATTCCGCAGCCAGGGCGGTAGCGGTGATCGGGCCAATACAAGGTATCGACATCAAACGGGAAGCAAGATCATCGCTAACGGCCTGGCTATGCACTTCCTTGTCCAGAGCCTTGATCCGATCATCGAGATAGCGGAAGTGGGCATGTAGGTCCAGCAACAGCTTCTTGATCAACGGTGAGAAGGTACTGTCGTCCAGCAGAATGGGGAGCTCCCGGACCGCCTTGAAGGTGGGTGCCAAACTGACCCCCACCTCGAGCAAATAAGCGTGGATGCGGTTCATGGTGGCAGTACGGTCTCTGATGAAGCTGTCGCGCAGTGAATTGAGCATCGCCAGCGCCTGCTGGGCCTCGGTTTTGGGAGGCACGAAGCGCATCTGATCGCGGGTTGCCGCCTCACCGATAGCGGCAGCATCGGCAAAGTCATTCTTGTTGCTTTTCACGTAGGG
>NZ_JANCLM010000098.1:0-1117 GCF_024259445.1 Pseudomonas sp. DVZ6 | reverse complement strand
GGGCGTATCGCTATGGTCTGCCCGACCAAGCCTTTTGCGATGCTGAAATAGCGTTTCTGGAAGCGGAAGCGACTGTGATAAACCTTGGCCAGGGTATCGTCTGGCCCATATTCAAATTCCTCAAGCTGATTGGGGTAGGCCCACGGGCTGGGGTGATATCTGGCCATCGGCACTTGATACCCCAAAGCCTGATGAGGGCGCTGTAAGTTGTAAATTTCCCGCCATCGGTCAAACGCCGTCTGGGCTTGCACCAAGGTCGAGAACTGCCGCCCATCGAGTACTTCAGCCTTCAAGGAACGGTGGAAACGCTCAATTTTGCCATTCGTTTGAGGGTGGTACGGGCGACTGAAACTTATCTGTATCCCTAGTCGAATCAACCAGATACTCAGTTCTGTAACCTCTCCAGGATTACGCGGTGAGCCCCAGGGAGCACCATTATCGACGTTGATTCGGACCGGTAGGCCGTAGCGCTGGAAGACCTCAGTCATCTTCTCCTTGACCGTCGTTCCTCGCTCGTTATCGCAAGCGTGAATAGCCAAATTGAAGCGGGAGTGGTCGTCAAGAATGGTCAGCGGATGACACCGGCCTTGCTGCAGGGCGAAGTGCCCTTTGAAGTCCATCTGCCAGAGATCGTTGGGTGCATCGTGCTCAAACCTAAGCCGCGCCTCTCGCGCCTTCTCAGGGCTCTGGATTAGTTCATGGCGGTGCAATACGTTGGTGACGGTGCTGGGGGCAATACGCTTGCTCAGCAGGCTGCTGATTGTGCGTCCGCCCCAGGCCGGGTGCTCCTGTCGAAGTGCAACGACTTCTGCTTCCAACGCAGCCTCGGTCAAGCGAGGGCTACTAGCCGGCCTCCGAGATCGTTCCTGTAGAGCGGCCGAGCCACCTTGTTCAAAACGGCGCAGCCACTTGTATCCGGTTTGAGGACTGATGCTGAAACGTCGGCATAACTCTCGAATATTGGCATCCGGTTGTCTCGCCAGGGATACGAACTCTTCTTTCAGGCTCATGGCGTTTCTCACGTTCCAAGGCATGGCGAAAATCCTGGCAAAGGGGGCTGCCAGGAAGTGTCAACCATGTCTCCGTACACGTGTCCACCATGTGTCCGGTCTCTACA
>NZ_JANCLM010000097.1:0-1128 GCF_024259445.1 Pseudomonas sp. DVZ6 | reverse complement strand
CAGCAGGGCAAGGTTGTCGGTGACGGGCGCATGACCCTGGCCGGTGGACAACTGCTCAACAGCGACCGTGGCCAGATCATCAGCCAAGGGGCACTGAACGCCACCTGGGCGCACCTCGACAACCAGGCCGGTGAGTTGTCCAGCTTCGATGCGCTGACCGTGCATCTCGACCAGGCGCTGCTCAATGTCGATGGCGTGGTTTCTGGTGCTGGCATGGAGATCCATGCCCTGACGCTGAACAACCTGCGTGGCGTGGTGTCCAGCAGTGCCGGCCTGGAGCTGGTCAGTGGCGCGGATATCGACAACCAGCACGGTGAGATCTCCAGCGCCGGTGCCAGTCAGCTGCGCGCCGCCAGCCTTGACAACCGTGGCGGCAGGCTCAGTGCCGATCAGGCGCTGACGCTGACCGTCGGCCAAGCTCTGGATAACCGCAAAGGCGTGCTGGCCTCGGGTACGGCGCTGACGGTGAGCGCCGCCAGTCTCGATAACCGCGAGCAGGGCAAGCTGCTCAGCGATGGCACACTGACCGCCAAGGTCAGCGGCGTGCTCGACAACCAGGACAAAGGCTTGCTCAGTGGTACTGGCGCGACGCACATCGAGGCCGGCCAGCTGGACAACCGCGGCGGGCGACTGGTTGGCAAGGACTTGCTGACCCTGCAAGGCCAGCGCTGGGACAACCGCGGCGGCAAGATCGAGGGCGATGGCGCGATGACGCTGACCCTCGACCACCTGGACAACCGTGACCAGGGCCTGGTCAGCGGCCAGGCCGGGGTGCGCTTCAATGGCACCGAACTGCTCAACCAGCTCGGCATCTTCGGTGCGAAGGGCAACCTGGACCTGGTCGCTGCGCACCTGGACAACAGCGGTGGCAGCCTGACCAGCGGCGGCGATCTCGATGGGCAGGTCACGCGCCTGGAACAGCTCGGCGGCAAGCTGTCCGCCGACGGCAAGCTGACCCTCAAGGGCGATTCGCTGGTCAACCGCCAGGGTGCCGTGCTGGGTGCCGGCCAGGACATGCGCTTGACCGTGGACAGCATCGACAACCGTGGCGGTGAACTGTCCGCGGCCAAGGCGTTGAGCCTGACCGGCCAGCACCTGGACAACACCGGCGGCCAGGTCCTGGCCGAT
>NZ_JANCLM010000096.1:0-1250 GCF_024259445.1 Pseudomonas sp. DVZ6 | reverse complement strand
TGAACTGGCCTAATGATTTTGGACACCTTCATCGGGCGCTATGATGGCGCCCAATTGGAGGCAAAATCAGTGCGTAAATCTTATTCAAGAGAATACAAAGTCCAAGCTGCCGAAATGGTGCTGGACGGTGGGCAGTCAGTTCCTGAGGTCTGTGCCGCCCTTGGGCTGGGCCCTACCGCGCTTCGCCGCTGGGTTGATCAGGTGCGTGAAGAGAGAGCCGGTAAGGTTCCGGCTGGAGCCAAAGCGATCACACCCGAGCAGCAACGAATTGAAGAACTCGAAGCGCTGGTTCGGCAAAAGGATCGGGATATCGAAATCCTAAAAAAGGCCAGTGCTCTCCTGCTTCGGGACTCCAAAGATCGTTCTCGCTGATCAACGAGCTGAGTGAGCAATACCCTGTTGTCGACTGCTGCCGCGTGCTTGGGGTTAAGCGCAGCAGTTTCTATGCGTGGCGCAAACGGCAAGGTCGTGAAAACCCGGCAAGAGATGCGCTACGCCTGCTGGTAATCAAGCACTTCAACGCATCGAGAAGTGCTTCTGGCTCGCGAACCCTGGCGCAGGAATTGCGGCACGAAGGCCATGAAATAGGACGATACAAGGTGCGTGCGCTAATGCGTGAAGCTGGCCTGAAGTGCAAACAGCGCAGGCCGCACCGCTATCGGTCATCAGGGGCAGAAGCGTTGATCGCCGAGAATCAGCTGAAGCGCAATTTCAAGGTTTCGGCGATCAATGAGGTTTGGTGTGGCGATGTGACCTATATCCAGGTTGGCAGGCGCTGGCTGTACCTAGCCGCCGTGATTGACCTCTATGCCCGTCGCGTAGTGGGGTGGGCATTCTCGATGATTGCAGATGCCAACTTAGCTTGTAACGCCCTGCGCATGGCCGCTGAATCGCGGGGTAGGCCGGCGGGCGTAATGTTTCATTCAGACCAGGGCTGTCAGTACACCAGCCATAAATTCAGAGCCGCGCTCGATGAGTACAACTTGAACCAGAGCATGAGCCATCGAGGCCAATGCTGGGATAACGCTGCCATGGAGCGATTCTTCGGAGCATTGAAATCAGAATGGGTGCCGGCAGAGGGTTACGAGACCGAAGCGCAGGCACGAGTGGATATCCAGGCTTATCTGATGCGCTACAACCTCAAGCGCCTCCACAGCTACAACGGCTATGAAACGCCAGTAGCCATGGAGGAAAAGCTCAAGGCAGCGGCATGAACCTTAACCGGTGTCCAAAATTACTTGACCAGTTCA
>NZ_JANCLM010000095.1:0-1312 GCF_024259445.1 Pseudomonas sp. DVZ6 | reverse complement strand
TGGCCGCCCAGCTCGAAGAAGTGGTCATGGCGGCCGATTTGTTCGACCTTGAGCACCTCGGCCCAGATCGCGGCCAGCGCGGTTTCGATCTCACCTTGCGGCGCCTCGAAGGCACGGCTGACCAACGCGTCGCTGCCCGGCTGCGGCAAGGCACGGCGGTCGAGCTTGCCGTTGGCAGTCAGCGGCAGCGCGTCCAGGCGCAAGTAAGCCGACGGCAGCATGTAGTCCGGCAGCACGCCTTGCAGACGCTCATGCAGCTCGCCGATGGTCGGCGCCTGGCCGGTGAAGTACGCCACCAGGCGCTTATCGCCCGGCACATCCTCGCGCACGATCACGGCGGCATCGCGTACACCCGGGCACTCGCCCAGGCGTGCCTCGATCTCGCCCAGCTCGATACGGAAGCCCCGCAGCTTGACCTGCTGGTCGGCGCGTCCCAGGTAACGCAGGGTACCGTCGGCCTGCCAGCTCACCAGGTCGCCGCTGCGGTACATCGTGCCGCCGTTGAACGGATCCGGCAGGAAGCGCTCAGCGGTCAGCTCCGGCTGGCCCAGATACCCCATGGCCACGCCGTCACCGGCGATATACAACTCGCCCACCGCTCCCACCGGCAGCAATTGCTGGCGAGCATCGAGCACATAGCAGCGGCTGTTGCCGATCGGCTTGCCAATCGGGATGCTGCCCTCGCCCACCTCGGTGATTTCGTGGGTGGTGCTGAAGGTGGTGGCTTCGGTCGGGCCGTAGCCATTGAGCAGGTGTTGCGGCGCGCCATCGCGTAGTACCCGGGTAATCACCGCCGGGTCCAGCACATCGCCACCAACCATCAGGTAGCGCAGGCCACGGAACGCCGGCAGCAAATCGTCGGCGAACTGATGGAACAGGCCAGCGGTCAGCCACAGCACGGTGACGCCCTGCTCCAGCAGGACTTCGCGCAGGCCCTGGCGCGACAGCACCGTGTCCTGGTCGACCACCACCACCGCGCCGCCGTTGAGCAGTGGCGCCCAGACTTCCAGGGTGCTGGCGTCGAACGCCGGGTTGGAAGCAAAGGCCACGCGGTCCTGGCGGTTGAAATCGGCAAAGCCGTTGTTGATCACCAGGCGCACGATGGCCCGGTGCGGCACCTGCACGCCCTTCGGCGTGCCGGTGGAGCCAGAGGTGTACATGATGTACGCCGCGCTGCCGGCGTCCACCGCCAGGCCCAACGGCGCATCGGCATAACCGCTCAGGTCGAGGCGGTCGAGTTCGACTCGGCGTGCGCCGTCCACCTGGGGCTGGTCGCTGTGGGTCAGCACCAACCGCGCCTGGCTGTCGGCCA
>NZ_JANCLM010000094.1:0-1330 GCF_024259445.1 Pseudomonas sp. DVZ6 | reverse complement strand
CACAAGGCCGCTTGTGTCTTGATAGGGGATTAGAATCCGGAGTGAGAGCGGTGAATGACAAGCTGAATGCCGCAGGTGCCTTGAGCACGAGTAGGAGCACAAGCTGCCATTCACCGTTCCACTTTGGCGAGAGCCCGAACAGTTGGATGCGGCTCTGATCTCGAATCACAAGCGTGGGCCAAGCCAAAGCTCTCTCACTCCGTTGAGTCTAGGAGGTTTTGGCAATGGCTTCCTTCTTGGGTATCGATGTTTCCAGCATTTCGCTCGACGTACTGGTACGACCTCAGGGCATCAAGATCAATGTACGCAATGATGAAACAGGGTTTGAGGCGCTGGAGAGAGGTCTTCGGGGGCTCAATATCAAGCGTGTCCTGCTGGAAGCCACGGGCGGCTACGAACGTAATGTCATGCGTTTTCTGCAGGATGCTGGTTACAAGGTCATACGCGTCAATCCGAAGCGAGCCAGGTCTTTTGCCGACTCCATGGGCATCAAGGCCAAGACCGACGCGATAGACGCCGAGGTGCTGGCCCACTTTGCTGAAGTCATTCCAGACAAGCCCACGTTGCTGGTCAGTCCCGACAGGGCGCTGCTGCGAGAGCTTTTGCAGCAGCGTGATCGCTTGGTCCAACAGAGAGATGACGACAGACGGCGCGTGAAGCAAGCCCAATCTGTTGCTGTCATTGGCTTCCTGAATGCCAACCTTCAGCACTTCAAGGCACTAATCAAACGAGTTGAGCAGGCGATCGAGGAACAGGCCGCAGTGCTAGGCGACGAGCGCGTTGCCCGGTTGGTGACGGTCAAAGGTATTGGCATGGTCACGGCAAGTAAGTTGGTAGCGCTGCTGCCGGAGCTGGGGCGTGTGGAGTCCAGGGAGATAGCGTCGCTGGTCGGTGTGGCGCCTTTTAATCACGACAGCGGAAAGTCCGTGGGCAAGCGTTCGATCTCAGGTGGCAGATATGAAGTCAGACGAGCGCTTTACATGTCTTGCCTGGTGGCGATGAAGCGCAATCCAGCGCTCAAGGCGCGATATGAAACGCTGCGTGGACAGGGAAAGCTGGCCAAGGTGGCTATCGTCGCGTGCATGAGGGTGTTCATCGTACGCCTCAACGCGATGCTCAGAACGGGCACTGAGTGGCAGGATGTGGTTCTGCCGAGACCTCAGGGCAACGCTAAGCCTTGAAACCTCCGAAAGATCTAGGTGGGGGCTGACTTGCTCGCACAGCAAGCACCGTGCAGGGTGGCACGGGCTTCGCCCGTGTTCGCGGGGCAAGCCCGCTCCCACAGGGATCGAGCTAGCTTTAGCAGTTGAGCAAGACAGTTGCTCCTACA
>NZ_JANCLM010000093.1:0-1382 GCF_024259445.1 Pseudomonas sp. DVZ6 | reverse complement strand
TCATTTCCTGGTGCTGGAACAGTGGCCGCTGACCGCCAACGGCAAACTGGACCGTAAGGCCCTGCCGAAGCCGGACGCCAGCCAGTTGCAACAAGGCTACGTGGCGCCACGTACGGAGCTGGAGCAACAGCTGGCGGCGATCTGGAGCGAAGTGCTGAAGGTCGAGCAGGTGGGTCTGCACGACAACTTCTTCGAACTGGGCGGTCACTCGCTGCTGGTGATCACCTTGGTAAACCGGGTGCGCGAAGCCTTCGCCACCAACATCAGCCTGCATGAGTTCATGCTGATGGCGAGCTTCGAGGAACTGGCGAACTTCATCGGTGGCGGCAAGGATCGCCTGAAATCGTCGGTGATCAACCTCAACGGTTGCCAACTGCAGCGTCCGGCGCTGTTCTGCCTGCCGCCGGGCGGTGGCGGTGCCTACGCCTACTACCCGCTGGCGAGCCGCCTGGCCGACGAGCGTCCGGTGTATGGCCTGGTCAACAAGTGCTACGCCGAGCCGGGCTGGGTGGACGAGTCCTGGGAGGCGATGGTCGGCTACTACGTCGAGCAGATTCGTCGTACCCAGGCCAATGGCCCTTACCATCTGCTGGGCTGGTCCCTGGGCGGCGCCCTGGCGCTGGAGGTGGCTCATGCCCTGGAGCAGGCAGGCCAGGAAGTGGGCTTTGTCGGCCTTGTCGATACCCTGCTGCCGAAGGATGTGTCCGGCCTTGAGGCCGAGCCCGTCGAGGTGGTGCAGGTGGCGCGGGCGGACGAGAGCCTGCTGCGGGGGCTGCTGGCTTTCGCTCCGGGTGTTGGTGAAGCCCGTATCGTCGGCTTTATCGAGGAGGCCGGGCGTCTGCCTGCCGGGGTCGACAGGACCGAGTGGGTCATCGAGCAGGTGGCCGCTGCCGGCGGTGTCAGCGCCGAGCGACTGCGGGCCATTCACGAGGATGTGCATCTGCAGCGGGAGATCGTTGATGGTTTCGCTGTCCTTGATCGCAACGTCGAACTGAGCCAGGCGTTTCGCCTGCGGCCGCTGGCGGTCCGGGTGGATTGCTGGTGGGCCAGCGAGAGTCGTAGCCTGGAGCGGGTGCGGATGGGGGAGGCGGGGTTGCTGGCGCAGGCTTCGGTCAACGGGTTGGCCAGTTCTACGGTGATCGCTGATGGGCATGAGGGGGTTATCAATGCCGTGGCGTTTGTCGATGGGCTGGTGGGGCGGTTGGCTGGTAAGGCTTGAGGTTGGTGGGTGATGAGGAGCGGGTGGGGCGTTGGGTTCTACCCGTTTTTTATTGCGTGCCTGGTGATTTTTATGGTGCCTTAGTTGTCAGCGATTTGAAAAATATTGTTGTTGGATGGTTTTGTAAGTTGTAGGCGCATTCATTTGCGATGTCGACGCTTAT
>NZ_JANCLM010000092.1:0-1494 GCF_024259445.1 Pseudomonas sp. DVZ6 | reverse complement strand
CCAGTCGTAGTCGCTGTAGGTGGCGAAGCGCGAGACCAGGCGGCACTCGCCCGCTACGGCTTGGTTGAAGTCGTGCTGGATGGTGGGGTGTTCGAGCAGGCGTGGATGGATCATGATCTGGTGCAGGACCAGGCATGAAGCGTCATCGAGGTCCACAAGCCCACGCGCCCAGGCCGCGACGATCAGTTGGTACACATGGAAGGGCGCCTGGGGCGGAAGGCTCGAGGGGCCCTTCCACGCCAAGGGCGAGTAGCTCGGGGGCGATTGGTTCAGCAAACGCCAGGCACCCAGCAGGCACCTGACTTGAGGGGCCATGTACTGCAGTTCGCGGACGGCGTGCGGTATGACCAGATCCCTGGCGAACGCACGGCCTTGCACGCAGGCGAAGGTGCCGCAGGCGGTTGGGTACAACCATGCGCTCAAGGGCCATAGCACATCGCTGATATCGAGCATCGTGGCGTGCAGCAACTCCAGGCGCAAAGGCTCGAACCAGGGAGCCGTTGCCGGACCGGCCACCGGGGGCATGGTCAAGCAACGTGCCGCGAGGTGCCGGGCGATGACCGGCAATGGCTGTTCGCTCAATAGCCAACCGCAGACATGGCGTCTGTCGAAGTCCACTTCTGACAGGGCATGGACGGCAGTGAGCTGAAGCAGTGTGTCAGCGGGATGGCCGGGCGCCGCCAGCTCGACCAGGGTCGGACACTCCGCTGTCAGGTGTGCCAGGTCGTCGCGCATCACACATTCGACTGCCTCTACTCCCAGTTGCCGGGTCAGCGCTGCAATGCTCAAGGGATGTTCGGGACCGCAGTTGGCAAGCGGGTCGAGGAGCAGGTAGAGGAAATCGTCGGGTTTACGCGCCTGTGCCATCAGGTCGAGCAGATATTCAGGTTTCATCGCTGGTGCTCCACGCATTCTTCAAGCCCCTGCAACACCTGGCTGGTGATCGACAGTTCGTTGCCGCTACCGCTGGCGTTCTGGCTCAGCGGCGCTTTCAGGATCAGCGCCACGCCATCGAGCGTGATCCCGTCGCCGTCGATGCGCAGCGTGCCGCCTGGCGCATTGAGGGTGATGCTTTGCGAGGCATGGATTTCGTAGCACCGGGTGTGCTGCCGAATGGCCTGGCCGGCCTTCAGTTCAAGGTGGCCCTCGATGGTCTGCTGCATATGGCCACCCACGCTGACGCTGTGGTTGGCCGCCGTGCTGTCAAAGCGATGATTGCCCACCCGCACCGTGCGGTCCTGGGCAATCGTGGTGGTCTGGCTATGGCCGATATCCAGCAGCGCGTCATGGCCAATCGTCACCTGGTCGTCGTTGCCGATGGTTTCGCGACGGTTGTTGGCGACGTCGAGCACTTCGTCATGGCCAACCTCCTCACGTCGATCATTGCCAACCTGCGTGGTCTCATCATGCTTGACCACGTTGTTCTGATCCCGCTGGGCATGGATGAACACCTCTTCCTGCCCCAGTTCATCCTCGAAGCGCAGCTCGTTGAAA
>NZ_JANCLM010000091.1:0-1557 GCF_024259445.1 Pseudomonas sp. DVZ6 | reverse complement strand
GTTGGCCAGGACCTGGCCGCCGGTGTTGTCCAGGCGCTGCCCGGTCAGGCTCAGCGCCTTGGCCGCAGACAGTTCACCACCACGGTTGTCGACGCTGCCCACGGTCAGGCGCATGCCCTGCCCGGCGCCCAGCACGGCGCCCTGGCGGTTGACCAGCGAATCGCCCTTGAGGGTCAGCTTGCCGTCGGCGGACAGCTTGCCGCCGAGCTGTTCCAGGCGTGTGACCTGCCCATCAAGATCGCCGCCGCTGGTCAGGCTGCCGCCGCTGTTGTCCAGGTGCGCAGCGACCAGGTCCAGGTTGCCCTTCGCACCGAAGATGCCGAGCTGGTTGAGCAGTTCGGTGCCATTGAAGCGCACCCCGGCCTGGCCGCTGACCAGGCCCTGGTCGCGGTTGTCGAGCTGGTCGATGGTCAGCGTCATCGCGCCATCACCCTCGATCTTGCCGCCGCGGTTGTCCCAATGCTGGCCATGCAGGGTCAGCAGGTCCTTGCCCTGCAACCGGCCACCACGGTTGTCCAACTGCCCCGCGTCGATATCCGTGGCACCCTGGCCATTCACCAGGCCCTTGGCCTGGTTGTCCAGCAGGCCGCTGACCTTGGCGGTCAGCGTGCCATCGCTGAGCAGCTTGCCCTGCTCGCGGTTGTCGAGGCTGGCGGCGTTCAGCGTCAGTGCCTTGCCGGCAGCCAGCACACCTTGGCGATTGTCCAGCGCCTGGGCGACCACCAGTTCCAGCGCCCCACCCGTGACCGTACCCTCACGGTTGTCGAGGTTGCCCGCCTTTACCTGGCCGTGGCCGGTGCTGGAGATCTCGCCGTGCTGGTTGTCGATGGCTGCGCGGGTGGTCAACACCAGGCCGGACTTGCTGGTGACCACGCCGCCCTGGTTGTGCAACGCCAGGGCCTGGATATCCAGGCCGTCGGCCGAGACCAGGCCATCCAGGTTGTCGAGCAACTGGTCGAGGCGCACGGTCAGGGCCTGCTCGCTGTAGAACTTGCCACCGGTGTTGTCGAGGCTGCGACCCGTCAGGGTGAAGGCCCCCTTGCTGGAGATCTCGCCACGCTGGTTGTCGATATCGGCCATCTGCCGCAGACGCAGCTGGTTGGCGACGATCTCGCCGTCGCGGTTGTCCAGCCGGCCTTGGTTCAGGTCGAGGGTCAGCTCGGTGACGCTGCTCAGATGGCCGCCTTGCTGGTCGAGCCGCCCGACATTGACGCTGACCGCCTGGTTGCCGCTGATATGGCCACCCTGGCCGTTGTTCAGGGCCTGGGCGGTCAGATCGAGGGCGGTCTGGCTGGCGATCCGGCCGGTCCGGTTGTCGACCAGGCCCTGGCTGGTGACGGTAATGCCCCGATTGGCCAGGACCTTGCCATTGCGGTTGTCCAGGCTACCGAGGTTCAGGGCCAGGGCATCGAGGCTGGACAGCTCGCCAGCCTGGTTGTCGAGATGCGCCCAGGTGGCATTCAGTGCCCCTTGGCTGATGATCTGGCCACGATCGCTGTTGAGCAGTTGCCCGCCGGTGAGGGTCATGCGCCCGTCACCGACAACCTTGCCCTGCTC
>NZ_JANCLM010000090.1:0-1594 GCF_024259445.1 Pseudomonas sp. DVZ6 | reverse complement strand
TGCCCAGGCCGCAGGCCAAGGTTCGGCCAGCCAGGCGCCGGCGTTTACTGTCGTGGACCGCAGCCAGCCGCTGCCGCTGTCCTACGCCCAGCAACGCCAGTGGTTCCTCTGGCAGTTGGAGCCGGACAGCGCCGCCTACAACATCCCTTCGGCCCTGCGCCTGAAGGGCGAGCTGAACATCGAGGCCCTGCGCAGCAGCTTCGCCGCGCTGATTGCTCGTCATGAAACCCTGCGCACCACCTTCCATCAGGAAGGCGACCAAGCCTGTCAGCGCATCCACCTGGCCAGCGACTTCGACCTGGTTGTCGAAACGGTCAGCGCCGAAGCCCTGCAGGCACGTATCGTCGAGGAAACCGCCCAGCCATTCGACCTGGAGCACGGCCCGCTGCTGCGCGCCCGCCTGCTGCGCCTGGCCGCCGACGAGCATGTGCTGGTGCTGACCCTGCACCATATCGTCGCCGACGGCTGGTCGATGCCGGTCATGGTCGATGAAGTGGTGCGCCTGTATGCCGCTCATTGTCAGGGCATTGCCCCGCAACTGCCGGCCCTGGCGTTCCAGTACGCCGACTACGCGGCCTGGCAGCGCCAGTGGATGGAAGCCGGCGAGCAGGCTCGCCAGCTCGACTACTGGCGCCGACAGCTGGGTGATGAGCAACCGTTGCTGGAGCTGCCGACCGACCGTCCGCGGCCCCTGCAGCAGAACCACGCCGGCGCACGCCTGGACATCCGTCTGGAGCGCGAGCTGGTCGAGGCCCTCAAGGCTACCGCGCGGCAACAGGGCGTGACCCTGTTCATGCTGCTGCTGGCTTCGTTCCAGACGCTGCTGCACCGCCTCAGCGGGCAATCGCAGGTGCGCGTCGGCGTGCCGGTGGCCAACCGCAATCGGGCCGAGACCGAGGGCCTGATTGGCTTCTTCGTCAACACCCAGGTGCTCGACGCCCGCTTCGACCTGCGCACCACTTTCGCCGAGCTGCTGCAACAGGTCCGCCAGACCGCCGTGCAGGCCCAGGCGCACCAGGACCTGCCGTTCGAGCAGCTGGTCGAGGCGCTGCAGCCCGAGCGCAGCATGAGCCACAGCCCGCTGTTCCAGGTGTTGTTCAACCACAAGACGGAAAACCCCGGCACGGCCCAGGAGCTGGCCGGGCTGCGGATCGAGGGGCTGGACTGGGAAGACCGTACCACCCAGTTCGACCTGGTGCTCAACACGGTCGAACACAGCACCGGGTTGAACGCCATCCTGAGCTATGCCACCGCGTTGTTCGACCCGGCCACGGCCGAGCGTCTGGGCGGGTACTGGCGCAACCTGCTGCAGGGCATCTGCCAGGACAGCGGCCAGCGCGTGGCGCAGTTGCCGTTGTTCGATGCGGCCGAGCTGGTCGAGCTGCAAGCGGATGTGCAGCGTTATCCAAGCGCCGAGTGCGCTCATGTGCTGATCGAGGCGCAGGCGGCACGTACGCCTGAGGCGATCGCCGTGACCTTCGCCGGACAGGCACTGAGCTACGACCAGCTCAACCGCCGCGCCAACCGCCTGGCGCACAAGCTGCGCGAGCAGGGCGTGGGGCCGGATGTGCTGGTGGGTATCGCCGTGGAGCGC
>NZ_JANCLM010000009.1:0-139734 GCF_024259445.1 Pseudomonas sp. DVZ6 | reverse complement strand
TCGCGCACTTAGAAGCCGATCAAGATCAAGATCAAGATCAACAGACATGAACCAACTATTGGACCACTGGCAGTGTAGTTAAGTTATAAGCTCCCGGCGACCAGCCGACTCCCACAGGGATAACCGAACCCCTCAAAGCCCAGCGCTAATTTACTGTTGATCGTTGTAATGAAACTTCGGCATCTCCCAATGAAACCGAATCGCCAACAACCGCACCAGAAAACCACCAAACAGTGTCAACAACATGGCCTGTTCCGCCGGAACTTTGAAGTAAACACACCCCAGGTAGAACCAGGCCGCCGCAAACGAAACACTGGCATACAGCTCACGCCGAAACACCAACGGAATATCGTTGCAGAAGATATCCCGCAGGATGCCACCAAACACCCCGGTGATTACCCCGCTGATCGAAGCGACCAGGAACCCCTGCCCCATTTCCAGAGCAGTCATGCAACCAATCAGGGTGAACGCCACAAGCCCCAGGGCGTCGAGCACCAGGAACAGCGACCGCAGGTGGCGCATCAAGGGCGCGATGAAGATGGTCAGCAGCGCCGCGAAACTGGTCAGCACCAGGTACTCCGGATGCTTCACCCAGGTCAGCGGGTAATGCCCGAGCAGCACGTCGCGCACCGAGCCGCCACCGAGCGCGGTAACGCAGGCGATCAGCACCACGCCGAACCAGTCCATGCCGCGACGGCCGGCGGACAGGGCGCCAGTCATGGCTTCGGCGGTGATGGCGATGAGGTAGAGCATCAGCAACATGGTGCAGGTCCGTGCGGGAAAGGCGCGCAGTCTACCCAGTCGCGCGGGGCACCAAAAGGGGGCGCGCCGACGATCGTCGGCGCACGGCAAGGTCAGACCTTGATGAAGTGCTCGCGATAGTGGCGCAGCTCACCGATCGACTCGCGGATGTCATCCAGCGCCAGGTGGGTGCTGCCCTTCTTGAAGCTGTCGCGCACATCCGGCGCCCAGCGTGCGGCCAGCTCCTTGAGCGTGGAGACATCGAGGTTGCGATAGTGGAAGTAGTTTTCCAGTTCACGCATGTGGCGATAGAGAAAACGGCGGTCCTGGCAGATGCTGTTGCCACAGATCGGCGACTTGCCCTTCGGCACCCACTGCTCGAGGAAAGCTATGGTCTGCGCCTCGGCCTGCGCCATGCTCACCTTGCTCTCGCGCACACGCTGGGTCAGGCCCGAGGCGCCGTGGGTGCGGGTGTTCCACTCGTCCATGCGCGCCAGCACCTCATCGCTGTGATGAATGGCGATCACCGGGCCTTCGGCCAGGGTGTTCAGCTCGCTGTCGGTGACGATGGTGGCCATCTCGATGATGACGTCGTTGTCCGGATCCAGGCCGGTCATCTCCAGATCGATCCAGATCAGGTTCTGTGGGTTCTGCATGAAAAGGCTCCTCGAATAGCCCGTCATATTAGCCTAGCAGGGCGGCTCGTGGGCACGCCGTGCTAAACTGCCCGCCGTTTTCTTTCTGCCCCGCCGACACGGAACCATCATGGCCAAACGCCAGCTCAACCGCCGCCAGAACTGGCGCATCGAAAAGATCCAGGGCGAGCGCGCCGCCCGCGCCGCCAAACGCGAGCAGCACGTGCTGCAGGAGCTGGAAGGTGGCGACCTGGGGCCTGAGCAGCTTGGCCTGGTGATCGCCCACTTCGGCGTGCAGGTCGAGGTCGAGGCCCAGGACGGCGAGGCCGCCGGCCAGGTCTTCCGCTGCCACCTGCGGGCCAACCTGCCGGCGTTGGTCACCGGCGACCGCGTGGTCTGGCGCGCCGGCAACCAGGGGATCGGCGTGATCGTCGCGCAGATGCCGCGCAGCACCGAGCTGTGCCGACCGAACAACCACGGCCAGCTCAAGCCGGTAGCGGCCAACGTCGACCTGATCGTCATCGTCTTCGCCCCGGCGCCCGAGCCGCACCCCAACCTGATCGACCGCTACCTGGTGGCCGCCGAGCATGCCGGCATCCGCCCGCTGCTGCTGCTGAACAAGGCCGATTTGATCAATGACGAGAACGGTCCGACCCTCCACGCGATGCTCGAGGTCTACCGTGGCCTGGGCTATCCGCTGCTGGAGGTCTCGGCCCACCACGGCGATGGCATGCAGCGCCTGCAGGAGACCCTCGACGGCCATATCAGCGTGTTCGTCGGTCAATCCGGTGTGGGCAAGTCCTCGCTGGTCAACAGCCTGCTGCCCGCCGCCGACACGCGCGTTGGCGACCTGTCGGAGTGGTCCGGCCAGGGTACCCATACCACCACCACGGCACGGCTGTACCACTTCCCCAACGGCGGTGACCTGATCGACTCGCCGGGCATCCGCGAGTTCGGCCTGATGCACGTCAGCCGCGACGACGTGGAGGATGGTTTCATCGAATTCCGCGAACTGATCGGCCACTGTCGCTTTCGCGACTGCAAGCATGATCGCGAGCCCGGTTGTGCCCTGCTCAAGGCGTTGGAGGACGGCAGCGTCACCCAGCAGCGGATGAACAGCTACCGCTCGATCATCGCCAGCCTGCCGGAAGACACCTACTGATTGGGCAGGTTTGCCTACCTAGACTGTAGGAAATATTACCGCGCTAGGTAGGACCGCTCCGGTTTCGCGGTCACCTATTGTCCCTACCCCTGCTTTCCCTGATCGTCATGACTTGTCGTCGGTATTGATCAGGGAGGGCAACAAGGATGCCGGTATTCATCAGTTACCGCCGGGATGAACGGCTCGATGCCTTCATCCTCAATGAACGCCTGCTGCTCGAAGGCATTCCCACCCAACTGGTGCCCTTCGACAGTGAAGGGCAAACCCTGGACGACCTGCATGGCGGCTTCTGCCAGCACATGGCCGATGCCACCCACTGGATCGGCGTGCTGTCCGAGCACACCGTCGACGACTGGTGGACGGCCTGGTTGCTGGGCGCTGCAGCCATGGCCAATCGCCGGGTGAGTTTCTATCACGCAGGTACCGGCGAGCTGCCGGAGTGCCTTGGCAGGTGGCCGGCAATGCGCGAGCGGGAGCATATCGAGCTGTTCGTGCGGGCCTACCATGACGAGCAGACCTTTGGCCGCGCCATGGCCTCGATGACCGGGCGCGGGAACCTGTCGGACAGGGACAACGCGGATTTCTTCCACGCAGACCTCAAGGCCAAGATCCGGCGGGGTTTCTGAATGCAGCCGGACAGGCTTGTGGGAGCAACTGTCTTGCACTGCCTGCGTTTGACTCATCGCGGGGCAAGCCCGCTCCCACGCTGAACGTGATGCTGGCAATGAAAAAGGGCCGCGATGCGGCCCCTTCATTTACTGGTCCTTGGCCTCGTCCATCTTCAACACGCCATCCTCGAAGATGTTCAGCTTCTGGCGCAGCTCACGCGGCTGCATCGGCGCATCGCCCGGTGCCGGGGTGGCACCAGGTGCGGCGTCCGCAGGCGGCGTTGCAGTGGCCGGTGGAGCAGCCTCCGGCGTACCCTGCTCACCCTCGATATCGCGCTGGGCCTTCTTGGTCAGGACGATGATATCGATGCGGCGGTTTACCGGGTTGAACGGATTGGCCCGGTCGAACAGCGACGACGAGGCATAGCCGACCACCCGCGCCACCTGCTCATCCGGATAGCCGCCAGCAACCAGGGCACGACGCGCGGCGTTGGCGCGGTTGGCCGACAGTTCCCAGTTGCCGAAGTCGCCGGTGCCGGAATACGGCTTGGCGTCGGTGTGGCCACTGATGCTGATCTTGTTCGGCACCGCCTTGATGGTGTCGGCCATGGCCAGCAGGATGTCCTCGAAATACGGCTGCAACCGCGCGCTGCCGAGGTCGAACATCGGCCGGTTCTCGGCGTCCATGATCTGGATGCGCAGGCCGTCCTGGGTGATCTCGAACAGGATCTGGTCCTTGAACTTCTGCAACTGCGGGTTTTCCTCGACCTTGTTCTGCAGCTCCTGCAGCAGCAGCTCGAGACGCTCGCGCTCGACCTGCTCGGCCATGGTCTCGACCTGGTCCTTGTCCAGCTGGATGCTGGTGTCAGGCGTCGGCTCCGACTTGGTTTCCGGGTTGATGGTCTTTTCCGGCGCCAGTTGCGGCGAGCCGCCCAGGTCAATGATGTAGGGCGTGCCGCTCTCGGAGAAGCCAATCGGATCCTTGAAGTAACCGGCGATGGCGATCTTCTGCTCGGGCGTGGCCGTCGACAGCAGCCAGAGCACCAGGAAGAACGCCATCATCGCCGTGGCGAAGTCGGCGAAGGCGATTTTCCAGGCGCCGCCGTGATGGCCGTCGCCAAAGCGCTTGACGCGCTTGACGATGATGGGCTGATTGTTCTCCATGGCTTAGCGACCGCGTACTGCTTGTTCCAGCTCGGCAAAGCTCGGGCGGTGCGCCGGGTACAGCACCTTGCGACCGAACTCGACCGCCAGCGACGGCGGCATGCCGGAGGCCGAGGCCACCAGCGAGGCCTTGATCGCCTCGTAGACGTTCAGTTCCTCTTTCGCATCGTGGCGCAGGGCGTTGGCCAGCGGGCCGAAGAAGCCGTAGGCGGCGAGAATACCGAAGAAGGTACCGACCAGCGCCGCGCCCACGTGCAGGCCGATGGACTTCTGGTCGCCATCACCCAGCGAGGCCATGGTCACCACGATACCCAGTACCGCCGCGACGATACCGAAGCCGGGCATGCCGTCGGCGATGCCGGTCACCGCGTGGGACGGGTGCTCCAGCTCCTCCTTCATGCTCAGCAGCTCCATGTCGAACAGGCCTTCGAGCTCATGGGGCGCCATGTTGCCGGTGGACATGATCCGCAGGTAATCGCAGATGAACGCGGTCATGCGCTCATCACCCAGCACGGCCGGATACTTGGCGAAGATCGGGCTGGCCGCGGCGTCCTCGATGTCGCCCTCGATCGCCATCATGCCTTCACGACGGCTCTTGTTGAGGATCTCGTACACCAGGCCCAGCACCTCGAGGTAGAAGGTGTGGGTGAAGCGGGTGCCGAACATCTTCAGCGACTTCTTGATTACATGCATGGTCATGTAACCAGGGTTGGCCTGGAGGAACGCACCAAAGGCCGCGCCGCCGATGATCAGCACTTCGAACGGCTGGATCAGTGCCGCGATCTTGCCGTGGGAAAGCACGTAGCCGCCGAGCACGCTCGCGAATACGACGATGATGCCGATAATTTTAGCCATAAGTTGGAAGCACTTGCTGTCGTGGTCAGGGTAGGGAACGGAAGCTTGAAAACTCTTCTTCTACTTATCGGCAGAACTGCGCCAGACTATAGCCACTCATTGCGAAAAGCCAGTTCGGACTGATGTCAATATGCCAATTGAAACCAAGGTGCCAACTCAGGTCCCGACGAGCCTGGAGGGCTGGATAAAGCTGCTCGACGGGGTCCGCGTGCCGGTCCCGAAAGAGAGCCATGACCGCGTTCTGCAGGCCATCAACGACAGTCGCCGCTCCCTGCGCGACATAGCCGAACTGATGCAGGACAGCCCCGCGCTGGTGCTGTGCGTGATGCGCGAGGCCAACCATTCGGCCAATGCCAGCCAGGCCGAGCCAGCTGAAAGTCTGGAAATTGCCCTCAACCGCCTGGGCCTGGCCCGTATCAGCCAACTGCTGGCACGCTTGCCAGCGGTGCCCGGCGACGACATTCCACCGGTACTGAGCCAGTTCCTGCTGATCAGCCAGCATGCCACCCAGCAGGCCAATGGCCTGTTCGCCAGCCGCCTGGCACGGCTGTGGCAGGAGATCCACTGGGGCAGCCTGCTGTTCCTCTCGCCGCTGTGGCCCCTGGCCCTGGCCTACCCCAAGCTGCTCGACACCTGGGAACTGCGGGTGATTCACAAGGGCGAGGATGCTGCCGTGGTCGAGCGGGAGCTGTTCGGGGTGCGCCTGATGCAGCTGTGCCGAAGCCTGGCCGAACACTGGCGCCTGCCCGAATGGGTCATCCAGGGCTACCGCCTGCTGCTCGAAGAACGCGAGCAGCTCGCCCAGGTGCTGAACATCGCCCGCGAGCAGGACCCGCTGGTCCAGCAGCAGCGCCTGGACGACGAACCGGCCCTGCGCCGCTGGTTCAACCAGCCCCCTAACACCGTGCTGCTGGCCAACGGCCTGGCCCTGGCCGCCCAGGTCGGCTGGGACAACCCGCACCTGCTGCGCTGGCAGCTGCTCACCGCGCTGTACCTGCAGACCACCCTGGACGATGTCCAGCAGCAGGTCCACCAACAGGCTGCGGCCAGTGCCCGCCATCACGCCCGGCATGCGCTTTTCCACCCGGCCGAGGCGCTGATCTGGCCCTGGCACCAGCGCCGGCCGCACCCGGACATGCTCACGCCGCCACCGCCCAGCACCGAGGACCTCGGCCGTTGGCGTGCGCTGTGCCAGGAACTGCTGGCCCAGCCCAGCCCGTTCAGCAACGCCGTGCACCTGGCCACCCAGGCCCGCGACGCCCTGCTGGCCTGTGGCATGCAGCGCATCATGCTGCTGAGCCTGGACAAGGCCACCGACTATCTGCGCGTGCAGCAGACCGCCGGCCTGCCGCAAGAGGCCGCCGCCATGGCGTTGCCCGTCGCGCAGAACAAATTGTTGCAAAAGTTGATGGCAAAAGCCGGCCAACTGCGCCTGACGCCCGACAACCATGGCCAGTTCAGCGCCCTGCTGCCGGCACCGCTACGCGCCTTCTTTCGCGGCGAGCACCTGTTGCTGCGCTCGCTGGCGGTGGGCGACCAGGTGCTGATGCTGGCGGTGGCCGACCAGGACGGCAAGCCACTGGCCGATGTCAGCGTGCAGGCGTTCGGCAAGACCGCGCAATGCGTTGAACGCGCCCTCGCCGTGTTTGCCACCCGCAATGCCTGACCCTTGCGCTACAATCGCCCCTCTTTCCACCCTGGAGAACGTGGATGACTGACTTTTCCGGCCTGCCCCTGGTGATCGAAGCCGAGGATCTGCTGCCGCGCCTGGATTCGCCCGAGCTGATCCTGATCGACCTGAGCAGCGCCAACCGCTATGTCAGCGGCCATATCCCCGGCGCCCGCTTCGTCGAGGGCAAGCGCACCCAGCTCGGCCAACCCCCGGCCCCCGGGCTGGTGCCGGCACTGGCGGACCTGGAAAGGCTGTTCAGCGAGCTCGGTCATCGCAACGACGCCGTCTATGTGGTCTACGACGATGAAGGTGGCGGCTGGGCCGGCCGCTTCATCTGGCTGCTCGACGTGATCGGCCATGAGCACTACCACTATCTCAACGGTGGCATTCAGGCCTGGCCCGCCGACAAGCTCACCACCGAGGTGCCGGCAGCGGCCGGTACATCTGTGCGCCTGCAATTGCACGGCGAACCGACCGCCACCCGTGAATACCTGCAAAGTCGCCTGGGCGCTGATGACCTGGTCATCTGGGATGCCCGTGGCCCACAGGAATTCAGCGGCGAGAAGGTACTGGCCGCCAAGGGCGGGCACATTCCCGGCGCGATCAACCTCGAGTGGACCGAGGGCATGGATCTCAACGATCACCTGCGCATCCGCAAGGACATTGCCAAAACCCTGAAGGAACGGGGCATCACTCCGGACAAGGAAGTGATCACTCACTGCCAGACCCACCGCCGCTCCGGATTCACCTACCTGGTGGCCAAGTCCCTCGGCTATCCACGCGTCAAGGCCTACGCCGGCTCGTGGAGCGAATGGGGCAACCACCCGGACACGCCTGTAGAAGTCTAAGGAACCTGCATGAAATCCCGTCTGTTCATCATCAGCCAGTACCTGCTGCCGCACCACCTGCTGTCGCGGCTGGCCGGCTGCGTCGCCGAGTGCCGCGCGCGCTGGTTCAAGAACGCCTTCACCGCCTGGTTCGCCAAGCGCTACCAGGTGAACATGTCCGAGGCACTGGTCGAAGACCTCAGCGCCTACGAGCACTTCAACGCCTTCTTCACCCGCGCCCTCAAGCCCGGTGCCCGCCCGCTGGACGAAACCCCCGGCGCGATCCTCTGCCCAGCCGATGGTGCCGTCAGCCAGCTCGGCCCGATCGAGCACGGGCGCATCTTCCAGGCCAAGGGCCACGGCTACAGCGCCCTGGAGCTGCTGGGCGGCGATCCGGCCCTGGCCGCACCGTTCATGGGCGGCGAATTCGCCACCATCTACCTGTCGCCCAAGGACTACCACCGCGTGCACATGCCGCTGGCCGGCACCCTGCGCGAGATGGTCTATGTGCCGGGCCGGCTGTTCTCGGTCAACCAGACCACCGCGGAAAACGTGCCAGAGCTGTTCGCCCGCAACGAGCGCGTGGTCTGCCTGTTCGATACCGAGCGCGGGCCGATGGCCGTGGTGCTGGTCGGCGCGATGATCGTCGCCTCGATCGAAACCGTCTGGGCCGGCCTGGTCACGCCGCCGAAGCGCGAGCTGAAGACCTTCCGCTACGACGAAGCCAGCCGTGCGCCGATCCATCTGGAAAAAGGTGCCGAACTGGGCAGGTTCAAGCTGGGCTCCACGGCCATCGTGCTGTTCGGGCCGGAGCAGGTGAAGTGGGCCGAGAGTCTGGGTGCGGGTTCTGCAGTGCGCATGGGTGAGCTGCTGGCGCAGCCGAACCAGGCTTGATCATCCTGTAAGCAAAAGGCCCTGCATGATGCAAATCATGCAGGGCCTTTTTATTGGGGCTGCGTTGCAGCCCTTCGCGGCACAAGGCCGCTCCTACAGGGTATTGCGGCTCTCTGTAGGAGCGGCCTTGTGCCGCGAAAGGGCCGCAACGCGGCCCCGGCTCAAGATCAACCGCGCGCTTCGCGATCGCGCACGCCCAGCAGGTACAGCACGCCATCCAGCCCCAGGGTCGAGATCGCCTGCTTGGCCGACTGACGCACCAGCGGCTTGGCGCGGAAGGCCACGCCCAGGCCGGCCAGGGACAGCATCGGCAGGTCGTTGGCGCCATCGCCAACAGCGATGGTCTGCTCGAGCTGCAGGCCTTCCTCGCTGGCCAGCTGCTGCAGCAGTTCGGCCTTGCGCTGGGCATCGACGATCGGCTCGACGGCAACGCCGGTCACCTTGCCGTCAACCACCTCCAGTTCATTGGCGAACACGTAGTCGATGCCCAGGCGCGCCTGCACCTGCTTGGCAAAGTAGGTAAAGCCGCCAGAGAGGATGGCGGTCTTGTAGCCCAGGCGCTTGAGCTCGGCGAACAGGTGCTCGGCACCCTCGGTCAGGCGCAGCGAGGCGCCGATCTGGTCGAGCACACCCACGTCCAGGCCCTTGAGCAGCGCCATGCGCTCCTTGAAGCTGGCGCGAAAATCCAGCTCGCCACGCATGGCGCGCTCGGTGATCGCCGCCACCTGCTCGCCGACGCCAGCGGCCTTTGCCAACTCGTCAATCACCTCGGCCTCGATCAGGGTCGAGTCCATGTCGAACACCGCCAGGCGGCGGTTGCGACGGAACAGGTCATCGCGCTGGAAGGCGATGTCGACGTTGAGTTCTTCGGACAACGCAAAGAAATCGGCGCGCAGGGCCTGGGCATCGCTGGCCTCGCCGCGCACGGAGATTTCCAGCGCGGACTTGCCCTTGTCGGTCGGGGCATCCAGCGCCACGCGGGCGGACAGCCGCTCGATGCGCTCGATGGTCAGGCCATACTGGCTGATGATCGCGCTGACCCGCTGCAACTGCTGCGGGGTCACCCGGCGGCTGAGCAGGGTAACGATATGGCGCGCCTCGCCCTGGCTGTCGGCCCAGTGCTGGTAGTCGGCCTCGGAAATGGGGGTGTAGCGGGCCTGCAGGTCCAGTTCGTGAGCCTTGGACTGCACGCTCTGCAGCAGCGCGGTGGCCACTTCGTTGTCGGGGATGTCGACCAGGATGCCGAACGACAATGTGCCGTGCATGACCGCCAGGCCTATGTCGAGAATGTTCACACCGCCCTGGAGCAGGACGCCGGTGATGGCCGCAGTGAGACCTGGACGGTCTTCACCAGTGATGTTGATCAGGACGATTTCGCGCAAGACCGGGGCTCCAACTCGATGAAAAATGCGCATTCTACCGATTTTCCATGACCATCGGGCGCCAACGATACTTTGCCGACAAAACACGTATCGCTATACTGCGCAGCAACTTTCTCGCCATAAAGAGCCGAGCTCTGTGAACCGGCCCACGCCCGTAAAACCCGACAACTTCTTCCTGATGATCTACCGAGCCCTGAGCCAGCGCCGAATTCCACTGGCCCTGCGCATTGCCAGCCATAACATCTTCCTGGTGGCCCTGGCCCTGGTGATCTACGCCTGCGTGATGGGCCTGCAGTTCAAGCAGGCCATGCACGAGCAGGCCGATGCCGTCGGCCAGAGCCTGACCACCCAGACAGCCACCTCGGCCACCGAGCTGCTGGTGTCCAACGACATCCTCAGCCTCAACGTGCTGCTGGGCAACCTGGTGAAGAACCCGCTGGTGGCCCATGCGGCCATCTATAGCGTGGACAACCGCATCCTCGCCGAGGCCGGCCAGCGCCCGCGCAACAGCCTGCTGGGCGAAACCGAAGGGGTCTACCAGACCAAGATCACCTTCCAGGACGTCACGGCCGGCCAGTTGCGCATCAGCCTGGACATGAGCCAGTTCCAGCAGCCGATGCTGATCAGCCTGCAGAGCATGGGCATCCTCGCCGCGATCCTGCTGGCCCTGGCCCTGACCCTCAGCCTGCGCCTGGGCCGCTTCATCTCGACCCCGCTGCTGCAGCTGCGCGTCTGGTTGCGCGACCCGCACCCCTACACGCCGGGCACCGACCGCCAGGACGAGATTGGCGACCTGGCGCGCCAGCTGCACGCCCGCCTCGCCCCGCCACCGCCACCGGAGCCTGAGGAAGAAGACGAGGAAGACGATTTCGACGACGCGCCAGCTGCCAAGGTCGCTCCACGGGCGAAAGCGGCGGTACAGACTGTCGATCACGACGAGGACGACGACGCCTTCGCCGATCTGATGGATGAGCAAAGCGCCCCGGCCAAGCCTGTCATCGTCGAGTCCGACGAGCCGCAGTTCAGTGCCGTGCTGGCCGTGCAGCTGGGCTCCCAGGAGCAACTGCGCCGCCTGCCACGCACCCGCCTGACCGAATTGCTCGAACGCTACCGCGACTGCCTGGAGCAGGCCGCTTCGCTGTACGAAGGGGAAGTCCACACCCTGAATGACGGCAGCACCCTGCTGTTGTTCCACAGCCGCGATTGCGGCGAGGACTACCTGACCAACGCCATCTGCTGTGGCGAGCTGCTGCGCGCCCTGGGCCATGCCCTGCAGATCGAGGTGGCTGACAGCGGCATCACCCTGCAACTGCAACTGGGCCTGGTACTGGCCGACGACCTGCAAGGCATGGATCAGGTCGATCTGTTGATGACCGAGCAGGCCCAGGATGCCCTGGCCCTGTCGCAGCACAGCCGCAACCTGCTGCTGGTGGAACGCCGCATCAGCGATGACGCCCTGGTGCGCCAGCGTGCGCGTATTAGGCCGATCGCAAGCCCCGAGGGCGCCTGCTGCGTCGAGCGCCTGATGGAGCCTTACCCGTCGATGCTGGAACGCCAGCTGGCACGGATGCACGAGCGCCGCGCCTGAGAGTTCTCGCGATCCCTGTAGGAGCGGCCTCGTGCCGCGAAAGGGCTGCGTAGCAGCCCCAGGATCTCAGTGTTGATGCGAAGATTGTCGGGGCCGCTCTGCGGCCCTTTCGCGGCACTAGGCCGCTCCTACAGGTCATCGTGCACAAAAAAGCCCGCATCGCTGCGGGCTTTTTTGTGTCTGCGGATATCAGAAGCGGAACACTTCCATATCGGTACGAATCGGCGAAGCCATCGGGATCTTCGGCTTCTCCGGCTCTTTCTTCACCTGCACCGGGGCCGCCTGCTTGCGGGGCGTCTCCTCGGCGATGGCCGGCTGGTTGGCCAGTGGCTTGACTGCGCTGCTCAGCTGTTCGGCCAGCTTCTGCAGCAATTGCCCCTGGGCCTGGACCTGCGCCGACTCGGTGCCCGCATGGGGCTGCTCGAGGTGGACGATGCGGTTGTCACGCACCTGGCCCCGGCGGTCCAGCACGCGCCACTGGGCATCCAGGATCGCCGGCTGGTTCTTGCCCGAATCCAGGCGGGTGATCGACAGCAGCACCTGCACGTCCGGCGTGAAGCCGGCGCTTGCCGGCGCCAGCACCACGCGCTGGCTGTCCAGGCGCCAGGCCAGCTGGCGCACCAGCAACTGGTCGATATCCGACGAAAGGCTACCGGCCCAGCGGCCATCGGTGGCCGCTGTCAGGCTGCCGTCGGCCTGACGCTGGAGAAAGGTCTCGCGTTGCAGGTAGTCGGCCACCGATACCGGGCCGAGCACCACCGCCATGCCCGCCGCCTGGGTCGGCTGGCCGGGTTCACCACTGTCGAGCTGATACAGGGCAACCGGCTGATGCATGCTGCATCCGCTCAGGCCCAGCAAACCAGTCATCAGCAGCGCAAATGGAAGGCGCGGAAATTTCATTCATCCCATCCAGGCGGCCGTCACCAGACTGACCGCAGTGATACTCATGTAGATTCATCCTGGCACTCGGCCACGCCGGCGCCACGCGGGCACTATCATCCGCGAAATAGCCACCAGACTCCAGCATTTCCGCCTGAAGCGGCGCCGAAAGCGCCGCAGCAGACGGCCCATCCACTCAGGCCGGGGTTTCCACCATCAGCCCGTCGACGCGCTGGAAGCCACGTGGCAATTTGCTACCACGGCGACCACGCTCACCCTTGTAATGCTCGAGGTCATCCGGCTTCAGGGAAAGGGTACGCTTGCCAGCCTGCAATACAAGGGTCGAGCCCTCGCTGATCACCGCCAGGTCGGTCACGTACTCCTCGCGGCTGGCTACCCGGTCGCCCGGCACGCCGATGATCTTGTTGCCCTTGCCCTTGCCCAGCTGCGGCAGGTCGGCGACCTTGAACACCAGCAAACGGCCTTCGGTGGTCACCGCGGCCAGCCAGTCCTGCTCGCGGTTGGCCACCGGGCGCGGGGTCATCACCTTGGCGCCGTTGGGCAGGCTGAGCAGGCCCTTGCCGGCCTTGTTCTTGGCCTGCAGATCCTCACCCTTGACCACGAAACCGTAGCCAGCGTCGGAGGCCGCCACGTACAGAGCGTCATCTTCAGGCAACAACACACACTCGAAGGTGGCGCCTGGTGGTGGGGTCAGGCGACCGGTCAGCGGCTCGCCCTGGCCACGAGCCGACGGCAGGCTGTGGGCGGCCAGTGAGTAGCTGCGGCCGGTGGAGTCGATGAGCACGGCGAATTGGTTGGAGCGTCCGGCAGCGGCAGCCTTGAAGCCGTCCCCCGCCTTGTACGAAAGCCCCGTGGCGTCGATGTCATGGCCCTTGGCGCAACGCACCCAGCCCTTCTCCGACAGCACCACGGTGACCGGCTCGGTCGGCATCAGCTCGTTTTCCGACAGAGCCTTGGCCTCGGCGCGCTCGACGATCGGCGAGCGGCGGTCGTCGCCATAGGTTTCGGCGTCTTCGAGCAGTTCGCTGCGCACCAGCTTGCGCAGCTTGGCATCGCTGCCCAGCAGGGTAGTCAGGCGCTTCTGTTCCTTGAGCAACTCGTCCTGCTCGCCACGGATCTTCATCTCTTCCAGACGGGCCAGCTGGCGCAGGCGGGTCTCGAGGATGTAGTCGGCCTGGATCTCGGTCAGGCCGAAACGGGCGATCAGGGCCTGCTTGGGGTGCTCCTCGGTGCGGATGATGTGGATCACTTCATCCAGGTTGAGGAACGCGGTGAGCAAGCCTTCCAACAGGTGCAGGCGCTTCTCGACCTTGTCCAGACGGTGCTGCAGGCGGCGACGAACGGTACCGATCCGGTACTCCAGCCACTCCAGCAGCAGCGCGCGCAGGTTCTTCAGCTGCGGACGGCCGTCGAGGCCGATGATATTGACGTTGACCCGGTAGGTGCTCTCGAGATCAGTGGTGGCGAACAGGTGCTGCATCAGTTCGGCGGCATCGACGCGGTTCGAACGCGGGATGATGACGATGCGGCAGGGGTTCTCGTGGTCCGACTCGTCGCGCAGGTCGGCGACCATCGGCAGCTTCTTGGCCTGCATCTGCGCGGCGATCTGCTCCAGCACCTTGGCCCCGGAGACCTGGTGCGGCAGCGCGGTGACGACGATGTCGCCATCCTCGATGCGGTACACCGCGCGCATGCGGATCGAGCCCTTGCCACTCTCGTACATCTTCAGGATATCGGCACGCGGGGTGACGATCTCGGCCTCGGTCGGGTAGTCCGGGCCCTGGATGTGCTCGCACAGCTGCTCGAGGGTGGCCTTGGGCTCGTCGAGCAGGCGCACACAGGCGCTGGCCACTTCGCGCAGGTTGTGCGGCGGCACGTCGGTGGCCATGCCCACGGCAATGCCGGTGGTGCCGTTGAGCAGGATGTTCGGCAGGCGCGCCGGCAGCACCGCCGGCTCCTGCAGGGTACCGTCGAAGTTCGGCACCCAGTCGACGGTGCCCTGGCCCAGTTCGCTGAGCAGCACTTCGGCATAGCGCGACAGGCGCGCCTCGGTGTAACGCATGGCGGCGAACGACTTCGGATCGTCCGGCGCACCCCAGTTGCCCTGGCCGTCGACCAGGGTATAGCGGTAGCTGAACGGCTGGGCCATCAGCACCATGGCCTCGTAGCAGGCCGAGTCGCCGTGGGGGTGGAACTTGCCGAGCACGTCGCCGACGGTACGCGCCGACTTCTTGTGCTTGGAGTCGGCGTCGAGCCCCAGCTCGCTCATGGCATAGACGATGCGACGCTGCACCGGCTTGAGGCCGTCGCCGATGTGCGGCAGGGCACGGTCCATGATCACGTACATGGAGTAGTTGAGGTAGGCCTGTTCGGTGAAGTCAGCCAGGGAACGGCGTTCGACGCCTTCAAGGCTGAGTTCGAGTGAGTCGCTCATGCGGGCCTCGTCATTTCAGGTTCTGGCGCAGCAGCATGGTGCCGCCGCGCTGGGTAAATTCAAGTTGTTTCAGGGCGCTCATGCCCAGCAGCACGGCCTGGCCATCCAGGCCGGGCACCACCAGCGCGCGCACGTCGCGCAGGTGGATGTCACCCAGTTGCAGGCTGTCGAGCCGGGTGCGGTAGCCTTCGGTGCGGCCATTGGCGGTACTCAGTTGCACCGGGGCGCCGCGGGCCAGGTCCAGCTCGCGGGCCATCGCTTCGGGGATCGCCACATCAGTGGCGCCGGTATCGAGCATGAAATGCACCACCCGGCCATTGATTGCGCCGTCGGCGACGAAATGGCCCTGGCCGTTGCTCAGCAGGCGCACTTCGACGAAGCCGTCGCCCTGCTCGCTCTGCACCACGGCGTTGGGGTTCTGCTGGCGCTCCTCCCATTGGCCGAAAAAGCGCGTGGCCAGGAACATCGCCGCCGCCCAGGCGACGATCATCAGCACCCTGCCCGCCCGCTTGCCCGCTGGCTGGCTCATGGCTTGGCGCTCCAGCCGCCGGCCGGCGCACCGAAGCGCCAGACGACCGGCCGCGTTTCACCGTCCGACCGCGGGCGGTCGTTGTTGTCCACGCCGATCCAGGCACCGTCCTTGTCGATTACCAGCGCCTCGGCCAGGCCATAGGGCTGTGAATAACGACGCGATTCCACCAGCGCATCGGCGGCGAACGACCAGCAGCGCTCCACGGCGCCGCTGTCGGCATCGCGCCGGCAAATGCGATAGGCGTTGCGCTCGAGGGTGAACAGCTTGCCCTCGAACCAGGCCAGGTCGGCGAAGTCGCGGGAAACCGGGCGTGCCTCGGGGAATTGCGGCGGTTGCATTTCCACGCCGGCCTCACTGAGCAGCACGCAGCCGCGCCCGCAGTTCCATACCGACTGCTGGCGCTGCACGGAGAGCAGGCCGCGCCGCTCACGCTCGGCGGCCAGCCACAGGCGGTCGCCCGCCGGGTTGATTGCCAGCCCTTCGAACAGTGCGTTGAAATGCAGCAGCATGCCGCTGGCCCGCGCCTGACGCACCATGGCCTGGTCGATTCTCAGCCAGTCCGGCTCGCCTTCCAGGGGCAGTTGCAGCACCGCGGCCTGGGCCTCGCTGACGATGAACAGGTTGCCGGCCTGGTCGCAGGTGATGCCTTCGAAATCCAGCGCGCCGCCACGGATATAGGACGCTGCCCAGTTGCGCGATTTCAGCCCCCAGGGCAACCCGGTATCGGGGGCCGGCGGCGGGGTGAAGGTCAGCGGCTGGGCCTGCCAGGCCGCACCGTCCTGGTCCAGGCGGTAGATGCGGTCGTCATCGCGGTCGGACACCGCCCACAACGCCCCCCGGCACCAGGCCAGGCCCGACAGGTTGCCGCCGCGCATGCCATCGACCACGTGCTCGCCGCTGAGCTTGAGCTGCGGCCAGTCGCCGGCCTGGGCCTGCAGGGCGAACAGCGCCAGGCAGGCCATGAGCAACGGACGAATCAAACCAGGACCTCGGCCAGGTTACCTTTGGTTTCCAGCCAGTTCTTG
Organism: Pseudomonas sp. DVZ6; assembly: GCF_024259445.1. Classification (NCBI taxonomy): domain Bacteria; kingdom Pseudomonadati; phylum Pseudomonadota; class Gammaproteobacteria; order Pseudomonadales; family Pseudomonadaceae; genus Pseudomonas; species Pseudomonas sp. DVZ6. The sequence goes on along the minus strand of NZ_JANCLM010000009.1, from coordinate 123,315 downwards.
CGGTCACCCGCACGCTTCTTGGCCAGCAGCATGTCCATGATCTCGGTGGTGCCCTGCACGTCGTCCAGGGTGAGCTGGACCAGGCGCCGGGTGTTCGGGTCCATGGTGGTCTCACGCAGCTGCGGCGGGTTCATCTCGCCCAGGCCCTTGAATCGGGTGACCTGCGGCTTGCCGCGCTTCTTCTCGGCGACCAGCCGGTCGAGGATGCCGTCGCGCTCGGCTTCGTCCAGGGCGTAGTAGATCTCCTTGCCCAGGTCGATGCGGTACAGCGGCGGCATGGCCACGTAGACGTGCCCGGCCTCGACCAGCGGACGGAAGTGCTGGACGAACAGCGCGCACAGCAGGGTGGCGATGTGCAGGCCGTCGGAGTCGGCGTCGGCGAGGATGCAGACCTTGCCGTAGCGCAATTGCGAAAGGTCGGTGGCACCCGGGTCGACGCCGATGGCCACGGCGATGTTGTGCACCTCCTGGCTGGCCAGGACTTCGCCGCCATCGACTTCCCAGGTGTTGAGGATCTTGCCTCGCAGCGGCAGGATCGCCTGGAATTCCTTGTCCCGCGCCTGCTTGGCCGAACCGCCGGCGGAATCACCCTCGACCAGGAACAGCTCGGCGCGCATCGGATCCTGGCCTGCGCAGTCGGCCAGCTTGCCGGGCAGCGCCGGGCCCTGGGTGATGCGCTTGCGCTCGACCTTCTTGCTTGCTTTCAGGCGACGGCCGGCGTTGCTAATGGCCAATTCGGCCAGTTGCATGCCCAGCTCGGGATTGGCATTGAGCCACAGGCTGAAAGCGTCCTTGACCACGCCGGAGACGAACGCCGCCGCCTCACGGGACGATAGGCGCTCCTTGGTCTGCCCGGAGAACTGCGGCTCCTGCATCTTCATCGACAGCACGAAGCTGATGCGTTCCCAGACGTCCTCGGGGGCCAGCTTGACCCCGCGCGGCAACAGGTTGCGGAACTCGCAGAATTCACGCATGGCGTCCAGCAGGCCCTGGCGCAAGCCATTGACGTGGGTGCCACCTTGCGCGGTGGGGATCAGGTTGACGTAGCTCTCCTGGATGCTGTCGCCGCCCTCGGGCAGCCACAGCAGGGCCCAGTCCACGGCTTCCTTGTTGCCGGCCAGGCTGGCGCAGAACGGCTCGTCGGGCAGGCGCAGGTACTCGCTGACCGAGTCGACCAGGTAGGAACGCAGGCCGTCCTCGTAGTGCCATTCGACCTTCTCGCCGGTGCCCTTGTCCTCGAAGCTGATGGACAGCCCCGGGCACAGCACGGCCTTGGCCTTGAGCACGTGCTTGAGGCGGCTGATGGAGAATTTCGGCGAGTCGAAGTACTTCGGATCGGGGGTGAAGTACACGCTGGTGCCGGTGTTGCGCTTGCCGACGGTGCCGACCACTTCCAGCTCGCTGGCCTTGAAGCCGTCGGCGAAGGTCATCTGGTATTCGTTGCCGTCGCGCTTGACGCGTACCCGCACCTGGCTCGACAGGGCGTTGACCACCGAGATGCCGACGCCGTGCAGGCCGCCGGAGAACTGGTAGTTCTTGTTGGAGAACTTGCCGCCGGCGTGCAGCTTGGTGAGGATCAGCTCGACGCCGGAAACGCCCTCTTCGGGGTGGATGTCCACCGGCATGCCGCGGCCATCGTCGCTGACCTCCAGCGAGTGGTCGGCATGCAGGATCACCTGTACCGAGCGGGCGTGGCCTGCCAGGGCTTCGTCGACGCTGTTGTCGATGACTTCCTGGGCCAGGTGGTTGGGCCGGCTGGTGTCGGTGTACATGCCCGGCCGCTTGCGGACCGGATCAAGGCCCGAGAGGACTTCGATGGCGTCTGCGTTATAGGCGCTAGCGCTGGGATTGGCCATGGGTTCTCGTCGTCAGTCTGGTGAATGCAAAAGTCAAAATACAGAAAAATCCAGCGCCGCATACTGCCCGCGGGCAATGCCGGCGAAGGCCAGCAGGGCCGGGAGCTGCTCGGCGAAGCCCTGGTAGCTGTGGTCGCCGCCAGCCTGGATACGCAGGGCACAGGCGCGGTAATAGCGCTCGGCGTGGCGATAGTCCAGTGTTTCATCGGCGGTCTGCAACCACACTTGATAGCGGGCGGCGTCCTGCGGCGGCGGCACTTCCAGTTCGGCCAGGGCGTCCACGTGGTCGTGGGTCAGCTCCCAGGCCTCATCGGTATAGAGGTTGCGCTGGGTGCCCAGGTAGCCGTCGAACAGGCGGTGCGGGCCGACCGCCGGGTTGACCAGCAGGGCTTTGAGGCCGTAGCGCTCGGCAAGGTGAGTGGCATAGTAGCCGCCGAGGGAGCTGCCGACCAGCAAGGGGGCGCCGAGCTCGGCGATGGCGGCCTCCAGCTGGGCAATGGCCTGGCGCGGGTGGTGGTGCAGGGCCGGGACGCGCAGCTGGTCGGATAGCCCGAGCCGCTGCATCAGCGCCTCGAGCTGGCACGCCTTCTTCGACAGCGGCGAGCTGTTGAAGCCATGGATATAGAGGATGGAACCCGACATGCTGCCCCCGGACGCAAAGACGCGCAGTGTAGCGTGTTCGAAGGGCATTGGCGCAGCGTGGGGATTTTCGCAACAAATTCTTCAAACAGCTGGGGGCGCTTTGCGCCCCTTTCGCGGCACAAGGCCGCTCCTACAGGGAGACGCGTACCCTGTAGGAGCGGCCTTGTGCCGCGAAAGGACCGCAAAGCGGTCCCCTGATTCAGTAACCCGGGCTGTCGAAATCCAGCTTCACCTCGAAATCGCACGCCCGCTCCACCCCGGTCTCCAACCGCCCGTCGGCATGCAGCTCCAACCAGCGATAGCCCGGCTGCTCTTCGCTCACCTTGAAATCCTCGCTGCGCGGCGCGAACTGGATGCAGGTCGAAGGCGTGGCGAGGCAACGGATGTCGTCGCGCACCTCATCCCATTCCTGATGGATATGCCCCCATAGCAGCGCCTTTACCTGTGGATAACTGCGCAAGCGCTTCAACAACTCATCGGCATTGCGCAACCCGATCGGTGCAATCCACGCACAACCGATATCCACCGGCTGATGGTGGCAGCACACCAGGCAATGGCGTTCGCCTGCCCCGTCCAGCGCCTGGTCAAGCACCGCCAGCTGGTCGTCAGCCAACAAACCGAAGGTGGCACCCACCACTGCCGAATCGAGCATGACGATGCGCCATTGGCCAATGTCCGTCACCGCCTGCACCAGTTCCGGCGCCACGGACTGCATCACCTGGGCCTCGTCATGATTGCCCGGCAGCCAGCGTGCTGGCGCTCCCAACTTCGAGGTCAACTCGCTAAATACCTGGTAGGAGGCGACGCTGGCATCCTGCGACAGATCGCCCGTGCACAGCAGCAGGTCGATGCGCGGCTGCTCGCGGCGCACCTGGTCGATCACATGCTCAAGGCTGTCACGGGTATTCAGGCCCAGCAAGGTGCCCGCCGGATCGGCGAACAGGTGGGCGTCGGTCAGTTGCACCACATGGATGGGTGACGAAAGTGAGTGTGGTTGCGGCAACGGCCGTCTCCTCGAGCGGATTCAGCACCGATTATGGCGGCGGATCGGTTTCGAGCAAGTACTCGAAACCGACGCGCATCACATTTCAGCGCACCGCTTCCAGTTCGTGGCCACAGGCCAGGCAATGGCTCAGCCATTCACCGAGGAACAGGTTGAGCTGAGCCTTCTCGTCCGGCTGGTGCATCGCCGTGTTGGGGTACGGGTAGATGCTGCGCAGGCGGCGGGCATGTTCGGCGCTGACCACCTCGGCCATGCGTGCGTCATGGTAGACCTGCACCTCCAGCTCGGGCACCGGCAACCAGGGCAGGCTGTGCTCCTGGCGCACCTTGAGGGTGGTGGTGTAGGGACAGGCGAGCAGCACTTCGAGCACCAGCACGCCGAGCATCTGGTCGCCCTGGGTCATGCCGATACGGCGCGAGCTCTGCGTGGTGCGCATGTCCGGCAGCAGGCGCATCAGACGGGCATAGTTGGCCTCGCAGGCCGACTGCAGCCCGACCAGGTCGACCCGATAGCGCTCACGCAGCAGGTTCACTTCCACATACCTCGGACTTCGTCACGGTTGAGCGCCAGCCATTGCAGGCCGATGATCGTGGCGGCGTTGCAGATACGCCCGTCACGCACCGCCTGCAGGGCATCCTCGAACGCCCACACGCGCACGCGGATATCCTCGCTCTCTTCTTCCAGGCCATGCAGGCCACCGGCGCCCTCGCTGATGCAACGGCCCAGGAACAGGTGGACGTACTCGTCGCTGCCGCCAGGCGAGGGGAAATAGCGCGTCATCGGCCACAGTGCGGAAAAGGTCAGGCCGGCCTCTTCCTGGGCTTCGCGATGGGCAACCTCCTCCGGCTGCTCATCCTTGTCGATCAACCCGGCGACCATCTCGATCAGCCAGGGGTTGCCGACCTTGCCCATGGCCCCCACGCGAAACTGCTCTATCAGCACCACTTCATCGCGCTGCGGATCGTAGGGCAGCACACAGACGGCGTCATGACGCACGAACAGCTCGCGGGTGAACTCGCGGCTCATGCCGCCGGCGAACAATTCGTGGCGCAGGTGCAGCTTGTCGAGCTTGTAGAAGCCCTTGAACAGATGCTCACGCCGGGTGATTTCGACCTGGGTGGGCACAGTATTTGACGTGTCCGTCATGCAAACTCCTTGATACCTCGTTTACCGCATCGCGCAATCCTACTCTGCGCGCCGCCCGGTTTCATCCCTTTCCGGCGACCGTTCGGGCAGCCGGGACAGGCGCGCCGCTCTCTGTTAGCTTAGTGGCGAACTGAAGGCCGCGCAGGCGGTCAAAGGCCGATCATCACCGTTGTGAAAGAGGCAACATGACGCTTGTCAAACTGACTTCCGTGGCCGTCCTGGCATTGGCGCTCGGCGCCTGCCAGAGCCTGTTCACGCCCAATTACCGCGCCCCGCTCGAGGTCAAGCGCGAGGCCTGGGAACACGTCAAGCCCGGCTGCAGCGAGAGCGACTGCCCGCTGGTCAACATCGACGTGGTGCACTTCCCCGCCCTGCCCAAGCTCGACGCCATCGTCGAGAAGCGCCTGCTGATGCTGACCGAGGACAACCAGCGCGGCACCCCGCCGGCCTCGCTGCAAGCCTATGAACAGCAGTACCTGGCCCGCTCCGACAAGCGCAACAGCAGCTACCTGCAGGCCAAGGTACGCGAGCAGCATGACGGGCTGGTGATCGTCGAGCTGTCCAGCTACCTGGACAGCGGCGGCGCCCATGGCATGCCCGGACGCGGCTTCATCAACTACTCGCGCAAGCTGGACAAGGTGCTGACCCTGGACGACATGCTCGTGCCCGGCCAGGAAGCGACCTTCTGGAAGACCGCCGAGGAGTCCCACCGCGCCTGGCTGATCAGCACCGGCATGGACAAGGACGCCGAGTTCGTCAAGACCTGGCCGTTCAAGCAGTCGCCGCACATCGCCCTGACCTATGGCGCGGTGGTAATCAAGTACGAGGTCTACGCCATAGCGCCCTATTCCATGGGCCACGTCGAGCTGAAGATCCCCTACCCGCGCCTCAACGGCGTGATCAGGCCCGAGCTGTTTCCCGGCCGCGGCTGAGCGATAGCAGCAGATGCAGCCCCCCTGCCAGCAGCAGTGCCGGCAGGGTCGCTCCCACCTCCGGCGCCGCGTTAGCCATCAGGTGATAGGCCGCCACCCCCACCGCCCAGGCCAGCAGCGCCTGCCAGTGCAAGCCCTCGACCAGCGCCGGCAGGCGACGGCGACGGACCACGAAGTGATCCACCAGCACCACGCCGAACAGCGGCGCGAACACCGAGCCGATCAGCAGCAGGAAGTTCTGGTACTGGGCCAGCGGCGCCAGCAGGGCGATCAGCGTGCACAGCACGCCGATAGCCAAGGCCAGGTGCTCGACCTTGAGCTTGACCAGCAGCCCGGTGGAGACCGCTGCCGAGTGGATATCGGCAAAGGCGTTCTCCGATTCGTCCAGCAGGATCAGCAGCAGCGGAATCCCCAACCCGGCGCCGGCCAGCGCCAGCAGCAGCGCATTCACTTCACCGCTTGGGGCGAACGCCAGGGTGTAGGCCACGCCCAGGCTCATCAGCCAGGCGTTGCCGATGAAAAAGCCCAGTGCCGTACCGCCGAATACCCGACTGGCCCGCTGGCCGAAGCGTGAATAGTCGGCGATCAGCGGCAGCCACGACAGCGGCATGGCGATGACGATGTCAAAGCCCAGGGCCAGGGACAGCGAACCATCCCCCGGGCGCTGCCACAGAGCGGCCAGGTCGGCCTTGGCGAACAGGTTCCAGGTCAGCCAGATACAAACACCGAGCAACAGCCAGATACCCCACTTGCGCAGGACCTTGCGCACGAACGCCAGCGGCCCGCTGACCGCCAGCAGGGTGGCCAGGGCGCCGAAGCACAGGGTCCACAGCAACGGGCTGCTCCAGCCACTGCCCTCGCCGAAGGCGCGGGTGCCCAGCAGGCTGGCGGCGTCGCGCATGACGATGATCTCGAACGAGCCCCAGCCCACCAGTTGCAGCAGGTTGAGCAAGGCCGGCAGGCGCGCGCCATGGCTACCCAGCGTCAGGCGCAGGGTGGCCATGGCCGAAAGGCCGGTGTCGCTGCCGATCACCCCCGCCGCGGCCAGCAGCAGCACCCCCACCGCCGTGCCGAGGGCGATTGCCAGGATCGAGCCGGCCAGACCCAGGCCCGGCGCCAAAAGGGCGCCGACCTGCAGCACCATCAGGCCGATGCCGAGGGAGAACCACAGCGAGAACAGGTCGCGGGCACCGAACTGGCGGTGATGGGTGGGGACCGGGTGGTCGGGGGAGAAGTGGCTGGGGGTTGTCATGGAGGGGCTCGCCGGAATATTGGAGTTGTTACTGGCGAGGACTACGTCCTCGTTTCGCGGCACAAGGCCGCTCCTACAGAGGCCTGCGCGGTCCCTGTAGGAGCGGCCTTGTGCCGCGAAAGGGCCGCAAAGCGGCCCCCAAGGTCTACTTACACCTTCTGGTACAGCTGGCTGCCTTCCTGGCGGAACCGCTCGGACTGCTCACGCATGCCCTGCTCGACCGTCACATCCACGGTCTCGATCTTGGCGGCGTACTCACGCACTTCCTGGGTAATCTTCATCGAGCAGAACTTCGGCCCGCACATCGAGCAGAAGTGCGCGACCTTGGCCGACTCCTTGGGTAGCGTCTCGTCGTGGAAGGAACGCGCGGTATCCGGGTCCAGGCCGAGGTTGAACTGGTCCTCCCAACGGAACTCGAAGCGCGCCTTGGACAACGCGTTGTCACGAATCTGCGCGCCTGGATGGCCCTTGGCGAGGTCGGCAGCGTGCGCGGCGATCTTGTAGGTGATGATGCCGGTCTTCACGTCATCCTTGTTCGGCAGGCCCAGGTGCTCCTTGGGCGTGACATAGCAGAGCATGGCGCAACCGAACCAGCCGATCATCGCAGCGCCGATGCCGGAGGTGATGTGGTCGTAGCCCGGGGCGATGTCGGTGGTCAGCGGGCCGAGGGTGTAGAACGGCGCCTCGTCGCAGCACTCGAGCTGCTTGTCCATGTTCTCCTTGATCAACTGCATCGGCACGTGGCCGGGGCCTTCGATCATGCACTGCACATCGTGCTTCCAGGCGATCTTGGTCAGCTCGCCAAGGGTTTCCAGCTCACCGAACTGGGCGGCGTCGTTGGCGTCGGCGATCGAGCCCGGGCGCAGGCCGTCGCCCAGCGAGAAGCTGACGTCGTAGGCCTTCATGATCTCGCAGATCTCGTCGAAGTGCGTGTACAGGAAGTTCTCCTTATGGTGCGCCAGGCACCACTTGGCCATGATCGAGCCGCCGCGGCTGACGATGCCGGTGACGCGCTTGGCGGTCAGCGGCACATAGCGCAGCAGAACGCCGGCGTGGATGGTGAAGTAGTCCACGCCCTGCTCGGCCTGTTCGATCAGGGTGTCGCGGAACAGCTCCCAGGTCAGGTCTTCGGCCACGCCGTTGACCTTCTCCAGGGCCTGGTAGATCGGCACGGTGCCAATCGGCACCGGCGAGTTGCGGATGATCCACTCACGGGTCTCGTGGATGTGCTTGCCGGTGGACAGGTCCATGACCGTGTCCGAACCCCAGCGAATGCCCCAGGTCAGCTTGGCCACTTCTTCCTCGATCGAGGAACCCAGGGCGCTGTTGCCGATGTTGCCGTTGATCTTCACCAGGAAGTTGCGGCCGATGATCATCGGCTCCAGCTCGGTGTGGTTGATGTTGGCCGGAATGATCGCGCGGCCGCGGGCGATCTCTTCGCGGACGAACTCGGGAGTGATCTCTTTCGGGATACTGGCGCCGAAGCTGTGGCCGGCGTGCTGCTGGTTCAGCAGGCCAGCGGCACGGGCTTCCTGCAGCTTCATGTTCTCGCGGATGGCGACGTATTCCATCTCGGCGGTGATGATGCCCTGGCGCGCGTAGTGCATCTGCGTGACGTTGGCGCCGGCCTTGGCGCGGCGCGGGTTGCGCACATGGGCGAAGCGCAGCTTGGCCAGCTCCGCGTCGTTCAGGCGCTGCTGGCCGAAGTTCGAGCTCAGGCCCTCCAGGCGCTCGGTGTCGCCACGGGCGTCGATCCAGGCCGAGCGCACATCGCCCAGGCCCTTGCGCACATCGATGATGACATTGGGGTCGGTGTACGGGCCGGAAGTGTCATACACCAGCACCGGGGCGTTCTTTTCGCCGCCGAAGTCGGTGGGGGTGTCGTGCAGGCTGATCTCGCGCATGGGCACGCGGATGTCGGGGCGCGAGCCTTCGACATAGACCTTGCGCGAATTGGGCAGGGGTTGCACGGACTGTTGGTCGACTTGGGCCGACTCGCTCAGACTGATTGTTTTTTCTTGTTTGCTCATCACAGGCTCTCCAGACAGCTTCCAGGCGGTGGAATGTCGGGGTGAACCTGAAAGGCGTGGACGCACCCGTGTTGACGAGTGCAGTGCCGGACATGGGGTGCCGTGGGCTGCAAGCAGCTGTGGCGATCCCGGACCTGGCACAAGAGGCTCCCGGGATGTGAGAGCAATCTTGTTCCCTACGCAGGCGCTAACCTGATCAGGTTCAACGGGATCCGCACCTCTGCGATCTCAGCCTTTGCTTCAAGGCACCCCGACAAGAACATGCGCAGTCTAGACTGGAGTGGCCGGCAAAGCCAAGCGGGTAAATCCGGGGGTGATAAATGGCACACACGGCGGATTGTTGATGGCGGCGCGCGGCACTACACTGGCGCATCGCTCGATACCCGACAGTACAGTAAATAAAATTTGATCAAGGATTGCCCTATGCTGCGCAAACTCTCACTGGCAATTGCCGTGTCTTGTGCGTCCCACGGAGTGGCCTGGGCAGTGGATACGCCCACGACGGTGAAGACCGACCTGGTCAGCGTCTACCAGGAAGCGGTCGACAACAACGCCGACCTGGCCGCCGCCCGCGCCGATTACGGCGCCCGCCGCGAAGTGGTGCCCCAGGCCCGCGCCGGCCTGCTGCCGAACCTTTCGGCCGGCGCCGAGATGATGAGCACCCGCACCAAGCTCGACGAACCGTCGGTCACCTCCAACCGCAGCGGCAATGCCTGGAGCGCCACCCTGGCGCAGCCGATCTTCCGCGCCGACCGCTGGTTCCAGCTACAAGCCGCCGAGTCGGTCAACGAACAGGCCGCCCTGGAACTGTCGGCCACCGAGCAGAACCTGATCCTGCAGAGCGCCGAGAACTACTTCGCGGTGCTGCGTGCGCAGGACAACCTGGCCTCGACCAAGGCCGAAGAAGCGGCCTTCAAGCGCCAGCTCGACCAATCCAACGAGCGCTTCGACGTCGGTCTCTCGGACAAGACCGACGTGCTGCAGTCCCAGGCCAGCTACGACACCGCCCGGGCCAACCGGATCATCGCCGAGCGCCAGGTGCAGGATGCCTTCGAAGCCTTGATCACCTTGACCAACCGCCAGTACTCGGCGATCCAGGGCGTGGTCCACACCCTGCCGGTGCAGGTGCCCACGCCCAACGACGCCAAGGCCTGGGTCGAAACCGCCGGGCGGCAGAACCTCAACCTGCTGGCGACCAATCACGCCGTGGCGGCGGCCGAGGAGACCGTGCGCCAGCGCAAGGCCGGCCATGCGCCGACCCTCGACGCGGTGGCCAAGTACCAGAAGGGCGACAACGACAACCTCGGTTTCACCAATTCTCAGCTGCAACCGAACGTGCGCTATGGCGGTGACGTGGAGCAGACCAGCATCGGCCTGCAACTGAACATCCCGATCTACAGTGGCGGCCTGACCAGCTCCCAGGTGCGCGAGGCCTACGCCCGCCTGACCCAGAGCGAGCAGCAGCGCGAAAGCCTGCGTCGCCAGGTGGTGGAGAACACCCGCAACCTGCACCGCGCGGTGAACACCGACGTGGAGCAGGTACAGGCGCGCAAGCAGTCGATCATCTCCAACCAGAGCGCGCTGGAAGCCACCGAGATCGGCTACCAGGTCGGTACCCGCAACATCGTCGATGTGCTCGACGCGCAGCGCCAGCTGTACACCTCGGTGCGTGACTACAACAACAGCCGCTATGACTACATTCTCGACAACCTGCGTCTGAAGCAAGCCGCCGGCACCCTGAGCCCGCAGGACCTGCAGGACCTGGGACGCTACCTGAAGGCCGACTACAACCCGGACAAGGATTTCCTGCCACCGGACCTGGCGGCGGCAGCGGCGAAGAACTTCGAACGCCGGCCTTGAGCGCTGGGGCCGCTTCGCGCCCCATTCGCGGCACAAGGCCGCTCCTACAGGAGAGCGCAACCCCCTGTAGGAGCGGCCTTGTGCCGCGAAAGGAGCGCAAAGCGCTCCCTGGGACGCTTATTTCAGCAAACCTGCCAACCCATCCAACAACCGCTGCAACGCGCCCTGGTTGGCCTGCATCACCGCCCTGCCCGCCTCGCCCATGCGCCGCGCATCCTGCGGCAGCTCGACCAACCGGCGCACCGCCCCGGCCAGCCCTTCGGCATCGTCCACCTGTTGCAACGCCCCCGCCTCGCGCAGCATCGCGCTGATCTCGAGGAAGTTGAACACATGCGGCCCCATGAGCACCGGCAGCGCCAGCGCCGCCGGCTCCAGCGGGTTGTGCCCGCCGGTGGCCACCAGGCTGCCACCGACGAAGGCGATGTCGGCCAGGGCATAGAGGAACAGCAGCTCACCCATGGTGTCGCCCAGCAGTACCTGGGTCTGCGCCGTGACCGCATCTGCGCTCGAGCGGCGCACCGTGGAGAACTGCCCGGCGCACAGGTCATGCACCGCCGCAAAACGCTCGGGATGGCGCGGCACCAGGATCAGCAACGCATCGCTGTGGACCTTCAGCAGCTCACGATGAGCCTGGAGAATCAACGCGTCTTCGCCATCGTGGGTACTGGCAGCGATCCATACCGGACGTTGCTGGGCAGCCCACTGCTCGCGCAATGCACCGGCCCGTGGCAGCAGTTGATCGTCGATCTTCAGGTCGAACTTGATCGAACCGGTTACCTGCACGCATTCGTGGCGCGCACCGAGCGCTAGGAAACGCTCGGCCTCGGCTTCGGTCTGCACGGCGATCAGGCTCATCTCCTCGAGCATCGGCCGGGTCAGGCCGGCGAAGCGGGCATAGCCACGGGCCGAGCGCTCGGACAGCCGGGCATTGGCCAGCGCCACCGGAATGCCGCGCCTGGCGCACTGGTGGATATGGTTCGGCCACAGCTCGGTTTCCATGATGATGCCCAGGCGCGGGCGCACATGATCGAGGAACCGCCCGGCCGCCCACGGCAGGTCGTAAGGCAGGTAGCAGTGTTGCACCCGTGGCTCACCCTCGAACATTGCGCGGATGCGCTCGGAGCCGGTCGGGGTCATGCAGGTAAGCGTGATCGGCAGGTCCGGGTATTGCTTGAGCAGGGCCCGGACCATCGGCGCGGCGGCGATGCTCTCGCCCACCGAGACCGCATGCACCCAGATGCCGCCCTGGCGCATCGGCGGCAGCTGGCAGGCGAAGCGCTCGGCGATCCGCGCACGGTACGCAGGCGCCTTGCGCCCGCGCAGGAACAGGCGCAGCGCGACCAGCGGCAGGCCCAGGTGAAACAGCAGGGAATAGAGGGTTCTGTTCATGGCGGCGGAGTTTACTAGGAACTGGATGAAAAGGCCTGTCAGCCAATCGCCCGCAAGTGCACGGCGAAGCGCTCGGCCAGCCACTGCGCGGCCGGACCCAACGGTTCGTCGCGCCGCCAGGCCAGTTCCGCCACCAGCGCCGGCGGGCGCCACTCGCTGTCCAACTCAACCATCTGCGTCTGGTAGGTGGGGTACTGCACCACATGCCGGGGCAGCCAGGCCCAGCCCAGGCCACGCATCAGCAACTCGGCCATGGCGTAGAAACTGTCGGCGCGCCAGACCTGCGGACTGATCGCCTCACCGCCCGGGTAGCCGCTCTGCTGCGGAGTGATCAACAACTGGCGGTGGCGGGCCAGTTGCTGGCGGCTGACCTTGGCCAGGTGTGCCAACGGATGATCGATGGCACACACCGTGACCATCTCGACGCTGCCCAGGGCGCGCCGCTCCAACGAGGCGGGAATGCTTTCATGGTGGAAGAACAAGCCCAGGTCGGCGCGCCGCTCCACCAGCTTGCGCGCCACATCGCCCTGGGCGCCGCTGGCCAGTTGCACTTCCAGGTAGGGGTAGCGCGCCGCCAGCTCGTCGAGGCTGTCGATCACCGGCTGGTAGGGCATGGCCTCGTCCTGGGCCACCCGCAGCAACGCCTCCTGCCCACGCATCAAGGCCAGCGCCCGGCCATCCAGGCGCTCGCACTGGCGCAACAGCTCACGGGCGTCCTCCAGCAAGGCGGCGCCGCTTTCGGTCAGGCGCGGCTGCCGGCCGCTGCTGCGTTCAAACAGGGTCACCCCCAGATCCGCCTCGAGCAAGGCGATGGCGCTGCTGATCGCCGACTGGGCCTTGCGCTGCTCGCGGGCCACGGCGGAAAACGACCGCAGCTCGGCGGCCCGCACGAACAGACGTAGCTGCTCGAGACTCCAGTGTTCAGTCATTGCCACCCTATCTCAAAAGTAGATAGGTAATGACTTTACCGCATCCGGGGATTCCCTAGAATGCCCATCCAGCAACGGAGGACCCGCACCATGAACGCCTACACCTATCTCGCCATCGCCATCTGCGCCGAAGTCATCGCCACCGCCTCCATGAAAGCGGTCAAGGGGCTGAACACGCCGCTGCCGCTGCTACTGATGGTCTGCGGCTACGGCGTGGCGTTCTGGATGCTGACCCTGGTGGTGCGCAGCATTCCGGTGGGCATCGCCTATGCGATCTGGTCGGGGCTGGGGATCGTGCTGATCAGCATCGCGGCGCTGGTGATCTACGGGCAGAAGCTGGATGTGCCGGCGATGCTGGGCATGGCCATGATCGTCGGCGGGGTGGTGGTGATCCAGGTGTTTTCCAATACTGCCGGGCATTGATGCTTCCCTGAGGATTTTGGGGCTGCTTTGCGGCCCTTTCGCGGCACAAGGCCGCTCCTACAGGGGACCGCGTAAATCCTGGGTCTGCGCGGCCCCTGTAGGAGCGGCCTTGTGCCGCGAAAGGGCTGCACAGCAGCCCCAGGATCGCAAAGCCCACGCCGCCCCGACGCTGTATACTGCGCACCTGTCCCAGTTTTCGAGGTGCCCGCATGCCATCCGCCATTACCACTGACGTGCTGATCGTCGGCGCCGGGGTCGCAGGCCTCTGGCTCAATGCCCGGCTGCGCCGCCTGGGCTATTCGACGGTGCTGGTGGAGCGCGCCAGCCTGGGCGGCGAGCAGACCATCAAGTCGCAAGGCATCATCCATGGTGGCACCAAATACGCCCTGCACGGCGCCCTCAGCGGCGCCTCCGAGGCCATCGCCGACATGCCGCGGCGCTGGCGCGAAGCGCTGGCCGGCAACGGCGAGCTGGACCTGACCGGTACCCGCCTGCTTTCCGACGCCCACTACCTGTGGTCCCCCGGCACCCTGGCCGGCAACCTCACCAGTTTCTTCGCCAGCAAGGCCGTGCGTGGCCGGGTCGACCAGGTCAAGGGCGAGCAACTGCCGCCGGCCCTGCAGGACCGCGCCTTCAAGGGCAAGGTCTACCGCCTGGCCGAACTGGTCATCGACGTGCCCAGCCTGCTGGCCAACCTGGCGCAACTGGCGGGCGACAGCCTGCTGGCCGGCGAGCGGATCGAGCCACTGCGCGACGGCGATGAACTGGCCGGGCTGGTGGTCGATGGCCGCGAAATCCGCGCCCAACGCATCGTCCTCAGCGCCGGCGGCGGCACCGAAGCGCTGCTGCACGCCCTGGGGCTGAGCCAACCGGCCATGCAGCGCCGTCCGCTGCACATGGTCCTGGCCAAGGGCCCCAATCTCAAGCCGCTGTACGCCCACTGCCTGGGCGGCGGGCCCAAGCCGCGCATTACCGTGACCACCCACCCGGCCGCCGATGGCCAATGGGTGTGGTACCTGGGTGGCGACATCGCCGAGGCCGATGGCGTGGCCCGCGAGCCCGCCGCGCAGATCGCCGCGGCGCAAAAGGAAGTCGCCAGCCTGTTGCCGTGGGTCGACCAGGCCCAGGTGCGCTGGGCCACCCTGCGGGTCGACCGCGCCGAACCGGCGCAATCAGGCCTGGTGCGTCCGGACAACGCCTTCCTCGCCGACCAGCAGCGCCTGCTGGTCGGCTGGCCGACCAAGCTCGCCCTGGCGCCGGACTTCGCCGATCGCGTACTGGCCAGCTTCGAACGTGACGGCATCCGCCCGGCAAGCCGGCCGGACCTTGCCGACCTGCCTCGTCCACCGCTGGCGTTGCCGGCCTGGGAGCAACTGCTGCCATGACGCTACCGACCCTGCACGATCATCACCGCCCCCTGGGCAGCACGGGCCTGCGGGTATCGCCGCTGGGCCTGGGCACGGTCAAGCTTGGCCGCGACCAGGGCGTGAAATACCCCAACGGTTTCACTATCCCCGATGACGAGGCCGCCCGCCTGCTGCTCGCCCAAGCCCGCGAGCTGGGTATCAACCTGATTGATACCGCGCCAGCCTACGGCCGCAGCGAGGAGCGCCTCGGCCCGCTGCTGCGCGGTCAGCGCGAGCAGTGGGTGATCGTCAGCAAGGTCGGCGAAGAGTTCGAGGCCGGCCAGTCGCACTTCGACTTCAGCGCCGCCCACACCCGCCGCTCGGTCGAGCGTAGCCTCCAGCGCCTGGAGACCGACCGCATCGAGCTGGTGCTGGTGCATTCCGACGGCAACGACCTGGCGATCCTCGAGCAGCAGGGCGTGTACGAAACCCTCGCCGCGCTCAAGCAGGAAGGCAAGATTCTCGGCTATGGTTTGTCCGGCAAGACTGTCGCCGGCGGCCTGAAGGCGCTGGAGCAAGGTGATTGCGCCATGGTCACCTACAACCTCAACGAGCAGGCGGAGCGACCCGTGCTGGACTACGCTGCCGAACACGGCAAGGCCATCCTGGTGAAGAAGGCCCTGGCCAGCGGGCATATCTGCCTGGCGCCCGGGGTCGATCCGGTGCAGGCCAGTTTCGAGTTGCTGTTCGCCCACCCGGGCGTGAGCAGTGCCATCGTTGGCACCATCAACCCGCTGCACCTGGCCCACAACGTGGCCACCGTCGCCCGCATCCTGGGCCGGCCCTGAGCCGCCCGGGCGGGGGCCCAACGCAAGGAGGAGCCTCGTGCCGCGTACGCTGATCCGCAAGAATCCGAGCAACTTCAAGACCCTGCCGCTGCATGTCGAGGCCACGCCCGAAGGCCTGGCCTACCAGAGCATCGGCATGCCGCTGAACTTCGCCCAAACCCTGCAGCGGCGCAAGGCCATCCAGGTCGCCGACCCCGAGCACTTCGTGGCGGAACTTGCCAACCTCGGCGTGTCGGTGCGACTGACCCTGCACTGGCAGGACCGCGACTACTGGGTACTGGTCCGCCAGCGCCGCCAGGACCGTGGCGATGTGGTGCTCAAGCTGATTTCCGGCTATGTCCCGGCCCACGAGCTGAACCTGCCGCTGCACACGGCGATCCAGGAAGTGGCCGAGGAATGCCTGCTGGAAACCCCGGAGGGCTGGCTGGGCGGACGCTTCAACGACACCTGGTTGCCAGCGCCCTATGCCGACGCCCTGCACTATCGCGAGGCCCTGCCGTTCGTGCTCTCACCCGAGTCCGGTGCCGCCCGCCCGGTGCATTGCGCCAAGCTGATGCTGCTGGAACGGCCACGCGCTTATGTGCACTTGCCCACCGCATCGTTGCAGTTGATCTACGACCTGCGCCTGCAGGTGCCCAGGGAGGCCAAGTCGCTGAGCCTGTTCCATGTCGACGAGCGCCTGGAGGGCGATCAGTTGGTGGCCAGGCTCAATCGCAAGCGGCCGGACCTCTACCTGATGCCGCTCAAGGACGGCCAGCCAGTGGCCGAGCTGTACACCTTGAAGAAGGACCAACTGACACCCGCAAGCACGCGCGGACTGTGGCTGGCGGAGAGCTTCGCCCGCCAGGATGGCTGGGTGGTGCGGGATGAGCGGGTACGCTGGAAGGACTGGCTGAAGCAGCAGGGGCTGGTCGAAAGCAAGCCCGCGCCGGCGTCGCACCTGGAACGATTCGGGGACAAGGCACGGGAACTGCTGGCCCGGGCGCGGACCTCACTGCATAAATGAACGCGGGGCAAGCCCGCTCCCAGCATTTCGTGGGAGCGGGCTTGCCCCGCGATCTACAACGTATCAGTGCTTGCGGATCTTCTCGACGATCGCCGTGGTCGAGCTATTCTCCACCAGGCCCAGCACCTTCACCGTGCCGCCGTAGGCCTTGACGATATCGGCGCCGACCACCTGCTCGATACCGTAGTCCCCCCCCTTGACCAGTACATCCGGCTTGACCTGGCGCAGCAGGTTCTCCGGCGTGTCCTCGGGGAAGCTGATGACCCAGTCCACCGCACCGAGGCCGGCCAGCACGGCCATGCGTCGGTCGACGCTGTTGATCGGCCGGCCCGGGCCCTTCAGGCGGCTGACCGAGGCATCGTCGTTGATGGCAACGATCAGCCGGTCGCCCTGGGCGCGAGCCTGTTCCAGGTAGGTCACGTGACCCGCGTGAAGGATATCGAAACAGCCGTTGGTGAAGACGATCTTCTCGTTGTGCGCACGGGCATCATCGATGGCCAGCAGCAGTTGCTCCAGCCCCAGCACACCCCGCTCCGAGCCCTCTTCACGCTGGATGGCGCGACGCAGCTCGGGGGCGCTGATGGCAGCGGTACCCAGCTTGCCGACCACGATACCGGCGGCCAGGTTGGCCAGGGCGACGGCATGCGGCAGGTCTTCGCCTGCGGCAATGGCTGCGGCGAGCGTGGAGATCACCGTATCACCGGCACCAGTGACATCGAACACCTCGCGAGCGCGGGCCGGCAGGTGCAAAGCCGGGTGGCCGGTGCGCAGCAGGGTCATGCCGTGCTCGCCACGGGTCACCAGCAGTGCGCCCAGGTCCAGCTCTTCGAGCAGCTTCAGGCCTTTGGCGACCAGCTCGGTTTCATCGGCGCAACGGCCAACGATGGTCTCGAATTCGCTGAGGTTCGGGGTGATCAGGCTGGCACCGCGGTAGATCGAGAAATCCTTGCCCTTGGGGTCGGCCAGCACCGGGATGCCCTTGCTGCGGGCAGCCTGGATCAGCGCCTGATGGTTCTGCAGTGCACCCTTGCCGTAGTCGGACAGCACCAGCACCTTGATACCTTCGAGCAAGGCATCGACCTCCGCGCCCAGCGACAGCGGGTCGGTGGCGAACGGCTCTTCGAAGTCGATACGCAGCAGTTGCTGGTGACGGCTCATCACCCGCAGCTTGACGATGGTCGGCTGGTGAGCGATGCGCTGGAAGATCGAGCGTACACCGGCAGCGTGCAGGCTGTTGGCGAGGCTATCGGCGGCCTCGTCCTGGCCGGTGACCCCGACCAGCGCGGCCGGCGCGCCAAGGGCGGCGATGTTCAAGGCCACGTTGGCCGCGCCGCCGGGGCGATCCTCGATCTGATCGACCTTGACCACCGGCACCGGCGCTTCAGGCGAAATACGCGAAGTACCGCCATGCCAGTAGCGGTCGAGCATGACATCGCCGACCACCAGTACCGGGGCTTGATCGAAACGCGGCATGGACAACTTCATGGGCAACCCATTTTTGGAAAAGTGAACAGGGGCAGGATATTAGCACAGGGATGCGCAGGGCTTTATGGCCAACCGCAGCGATGCTGTATCGATTGACCGGCGAGGCCTGCCAGGCCTCGCCGTGACGCGGACTCAGGTGATGTTGGCCTTTTCGGCCTCGTCCAGCCCCATGGCGTGCAGACGGGCGTAATGGCCATTGGCCTGGAGCAGTTCGGCGTGTGTGCCGCGCTCCACCAGACGCCCCTGGTCCATGACCAGGATCAGGTCGGCCTTCTCGATGGTCGACAGACGGTGCGCGATCACCAGGGTGGTGCGCCCCTCCATCACATGATCCAGCGCCGCCTGGATATGCCGTTCAGACTCGGTATCCAGGGCCGAGGTGGCCTCGTCGAGAATCAGCAGCGGCGCATTCTTGAGCAAGGCCCGGGCAATCGCCAGGCGCTGGCGCTGGCCGCCGGAAAGCAGCACACCGTTCTCGCCGACTTCGGTATCGAAGCCCTTGGGCAACTGGTCGACGAACTCCTTGGCATAGGCATCGGCGGCGGCGGCCTCGATATCCGCGCGCGGCGCGCCGGCCAGATCGCCGTAGGCGATGTTGTTGGCCACGGTGTCGTTGAACAAGGTGACATGCTGGGTCACCTGGGAAACGTGGCGGCGCAGGTTGCGCAGGCGGTATTCCTCGATCTCCACGCCGTCGAGCAGGATCTGCCCTTCCGTATGGTGGTAGAAGCGCGGGATCAACGCCGCCAGCGTCGACTTGCCACTGCCCGAGCGACCTACCAGGGCGATCATCTGCCCGGGCTCGGCGGTGAAGCTGATATTGCTGAGCACCTGACGTTCGGTACCCGGGTAGGTGAAGCTGAGGTTGCGCACGTCCAGGCGCCCCTCGACCCGCTCTTTCTCGATGGTGCCGTTGTCGACTTCGGGCTTCTCGTCCAGTTGCTCGAAAATGCTCTCGGCGCCGGCAAGGCCCTTCTGGATGGTCGAACTGACTTCGGAGAGCTGGCGAATCGGCTTGGGCAGAAGGCCTGCCGCAGTGATGTAGGCCACCAGGTCACCCGCAGAAGCCTCGCCACGCAGGAACAGCACCAGGAACATCAGCGCGGCCATGGCGGTGTAGATCACCAGTTGCAGCATCGGCGTGTACAGCGCGCCGGTCTTGGTCATGCGCAGTTGCTTGTCGGTGTTGCTCTGGCTGGCCTTCTCGAAGCGGCGCTCCTCGTAGCTTTCGCCACCGAAGCTGCGCACCACGCGGTAACCCTGGATGGTCTCGGAGGCCACGTGGGTAACGTCGCCCATGGCCACCTGGATCTTCTTGCTCTGCTTGCGGAATTTCTTGCTGGCGGTGCTCACCATCACCGCGATCAGCGGCAGGATCGCCACCATCACCAGGGTCAGCTTCCAGTTCATCCACAACAGGTAGGCAAACAGGAACACCACCGTCAGGCCCTCACGAATGACTACCTTGATGGCATCGGTGGCGGCGCCGGTGACCATGGTCACGTTGAAGGTGATGCGCGAGATCAGGTGCCCGGAATTGTGGTTGTCGAAGTAGCGGTTGGGCAGGACCAGCAACTTGTTGAACAGCTCGACCCGCAGGTCGTGCACCAGGCACAGCGAGACCTTGGACAGGTAGTAGTTGCCGAGGAACGAACCCAGGCCCTGCCAGGCGGCAATCAGGATGATCAGCAGCGGCACCGCCTGCAGCAACTGCAGGTCGCGCAGGTAGGGCACGTCGGGGAACAGCACCGCCTGCGGATTGCTCAGCCCATCGACGAAATACTTGAGGATCCCGGCCAGCATCGGCTGGGTCGAGGCGAAGATCACGAAGCCGACGATGCTCAGCAGGAAGATGCCGATGTAGGGTTTGACATAGCCCAGCAGGCGCAGATAGATCTTCAGGCTTGCGGGGGAAGACGATTCGGGAACTGTCATGAGAATCCGTCGGGTCAAAAAGAGTCGGGATTATACCACACACGGTGTCTTGCACCGCCCGCCACAGGTTAAGATAGACGGCTGTTCCGAACCCTGGCCCCGGAGGCTTGATGCACGCACTTGACCACGCCCGTTACCTTGCCCTGCGCGAGGGCGCCCACGTCCTCGAGGCCGACGGGACTGGCGACAAGGTCCTGCGCCTGAGCGACGGTTCGATGCTCAAGCTGTTCCGCCGCAAGCGCCTGATCAGCTCGGCGGCCTGGTATCCCTACGCCCGGCGTTTCGCCGACAACTGCCAGGCCCTGGCCGAACGCGGCATCCCCTGCCCGCAGGTCAAGGCGGTTTACCGTATCGCCGAGATTGCCCGCGATGCCGTGCACTATGACCCGCTACCCGGTCATACGCTGCGCCAACTGCTGGAGCAACCCGGCAACCACCCAGGCTTGCGCGACCAGCTCGGACGTTTCATCGCGGCGCTTCATGAAGCGGGGGTGTACTTCCGCTCCGCGCACCTGGGCAACGTGGTGCTGACGCCCGAAGGCAAGCTGGGGTTGATCGACGTCGCCGACCTGCGCATGTACCGCAAGCCACTTCGCCGCTCACAACGCCAGCGCAACTTCCGTCATATGCTGCGTTACCGGGAAGATCGGGCGTGGTTGCTGGGTGACGGCGACAACGCCTTCATCGAAGCCTATCTCGCCAGCCAGCAGGTCTGCCGCCGCCAGGACCTGGCCAACGCACTGGCCTGAACGATAATGGCCGCCCGGAGGCGGCCATCTTCATCATCAGCTCGAACGTCGCTGCTGCAACCCACGGCCCAGCACCATGGCTGCCGGCAACAGGACCAATGGCCACAGCTCGTCAGGGTTGCCGATCAGCTTGCTGCCATCGAAGTTGAGCATCACCAGGGCACAGGCCAGGTACATGCCCCAAGGGTCACGAAGGCGCAAGGCCTGGACCAGGGTCATCACCACGATGACCAGGAACAGGACCAGCGAGACGCCACCGGTGTAGAGGCCCAGGGCAACGAAGATATTGTGTGGATGCTGGATCGGCATGAAGCCGCTCAGCAGCTTGTCGGTATGGAACTCGACGCCGCAGCCGACTATCCAGCCACAGTTTTGCCACTCGCCGACCATCACGTGGAACAACTCGCCACGATAGGAATCACCGCGCTCGAACAGCGAATGGAACCAGGCCATGTCCTTGACCAACCAGAGGGCGATGCCGCCAAGTACCGCGAATACCAGCAGCCAACTGCCGGCCACGCGCGGGAAGCGCCACAGCGCCCAGCACGCCCAGGCGGCAAACAGGAACGCCGCGCCGACCATCGCGGTACGCGTCTGCAGGACGAAGGTAATCGCCACCACCGACAGCGCCACGGCGGCAAACGCTTCGACCCAGCGACGACGGTGCAACCACCCCGGCATGGCCAGCGCCAGCGCACAGAGCAGCCATATACTGGTGTAGATCACGTTCTGCATGCGCGCGGGCATCAGGCTGACCCGCTCACCCAAGGCGTAGATGCCGGTCAGGTAGGCAAACGCCGAATAGCCGAAAATGTAAAGGCAGATGATCCAGAACAGCGCACGCGCGAACACTTCAGAGCGGAAGAAGCCCTGATTCGTCAGCCCTGCCACGGCAAAGACAAAGAGCGCAACATAAGCAATGTGCTTGTAGAACTGCCCATCGCCAGCAATCGCTGCGGGTACCAGGAACCACAGCAGGAATACCAGCCACACCAGCCCAAGCTTGTCGCCAAACAGCCCCGCGCCACGCTCCTTGACCAGGAACACCAGGCCAGGCAACGCGATGAAGGCGTAGAAAATGTTGTTGGTCCATTTCGATGAGGCCATCAACACGAAGCTGGCCAGGAACATGATCAGCGCAGCGCTGAAGTAACGCCTGCTCGTGCGGTTGTCGTTACCAATCCCTTCAAACATCCTTCAACACCCATCCCAGCAATAGTCCGATAACCAGCACGCCCAACAGACGAATGCGATCCATGCGCTTGCGCCGTGCCTTCTTGATTTTCTCTTCCGCCATTTCCACATGCTCGCCGAAACCGGTATGCAGCACGGCGTCGTTCTCCAGAATCAACGCATAGCGGTCGCGCTCGGCGTACAACCGCGACAAGCTCTTCTCGCCGGAATGCGAGGCGTACGGTGCATGTGCCTGGTAGTCGGCCAGCCTGCGCAGGCCCGGGTTGAACGAGAACCCCTGCCATTCCGCCTTGTGCGAGCCCAGCTTGTGGAAAGCGATGCCCTGCAGCACCTGGCGCTCCTCCAGGAACACATAGGGGCTGTGCACCTGCAGGTCATGATTGAAGCTGCGCAGCCAGACCTGCAACGCTTGCGGGTCGGCCTCCAGCAGTGCCTGGGATTCCTCGATGAAGCCCGGGCGATAGAAGGCCCAGTCATCCTCGCAATGGAACACCCAGAAGGTCTTGATCTGCGAATAGGCGGCGTCCACCGAGCGCAACTGCCCAAGCTTGGGATTGTTGACGATGAAGGTGGTGTGCTCGCGCCAGTGTTCCGGGATGCAGCCACGCACTGCCTCGTCACCGGAGTCTTCGGTGATGAAGACTTCACGGATGGGCGCCGTGTTGTAGCGGTCGAAACTTTCGAGCGTGCGCTTGAGCAGTTCGAATCGACCACAGCTGGTCACCACCAGTGTGATCTCGCTGTTTTCACTGAAGATCATGGCTTCCTCGATGTGTGTAGGGCTTAACGCGACAGGCCGATGGCCAGCAGCACACGCTCCAGCAGGCCAGGCTTCGCGGCCGGGCGCAGCGGCGCGCGCATGGCCTCGGTGATCGCCTGCCCGAGCGCGTGGAAGGTATAGCGCTGCTCGGCCAACTGCTGGCCATTGCGCGAGATACGCTCGGCCAGGGCGAGATCGCCACGCAGCCGGGCGAGCTTCTCGCGCAACTGCTCGAGGTCGCGGTAGAGCACGATATTGTGCATGTCGACGAAGCCCAGCGCCTGGTTCTCTTCCTCGCCCTGGTCATAGGCGAACAGGACGCAGCCACAGGCCATGGCTTCGAAGTTCTTGATCATGTACTCGCCCATGCCGACGTCGGCACTGACGAAAAAGCGGATGCGGCTGAGAGTCCGGCTGTACTCCTCGCCGGATTTGGTACGGGTGATCAGCAGGTTTTCCACCGCCGCAATCGACTCGAGCATCTGCTTGCGCCCGGAGTAGGCCACGCTGCGCAGGCTGCCGACGAACGCCAACTCGATATCACGCTCATGGTTTTCATTGCGCAGCAGCGCCTGGTCGTAACCCTTGGGCACGAAGATCGCGTCGAAGCCTTCGTCGCGCAGGCGTCGGGTGACCACTGCGCCGGAGGTGATGATGCGCGCCCATGGCAGCTGGCGGTAGTACTCGCTGAATTTGCCGGTGTACTTGCAGGGAATGTAATTCTGGTAGGCGTCGTGCTCGAGGATCACCAGGTTCGGGATCGTCCGAATGAAGCGTGCCTGGCGGATCTCTTTCTTGAACCGCAGGAAGAACAGGATGCGGTCGTACTGCTCGACCTGCACATGCTCGCGGAAATAGCTGCGCAGATCGGCCTGCTCGTCACCGGTCAACCAACGGATATCGCACTCGCAGTCGGCCGCGATGCCTTCGTACAGACGGTCCAGGATGGCGCGTTGCTCTTTCTGGACCAGGAACAGGACTTTCACCGTGGTTCTCTCTTGTCGATCATTGTGCCGACCCACAGCAGTTCGTGGCGCCGTACGGCCTTGCGGAAGAATTCATTTTCACCGAATGCGGGCCAGCGCCGGGCGGCGAGGCAGCGCTGCAGGAAGCGACGGATTCGGCGCTTGAGCGGGGCCGCAGGCTGCAGGTCGTGCATCATACCCAAAGCGATGGCCTTTTGCCTCTGCTCTTGCGCATCCACCCCAAGCACCCAAGGGCGCATGGGCATGCCGGCATCGAAGAAGGGTGGCAAAGGTACACCGGTACCGGCATCACCCATCGGCCAACGGTCATTGTCGTGCAGGTGGTTGGCGTAGAACAGCAGGGTTTCAGGCCGCCAGTCGGCGCTCTGCAACGCCTGCTGCAAGGCGTCATGGGCACACACATGGTCCGGGTGCGGATCGAGGGTCGGATGCGGCATCACGATGGTTGCCGGACGCGCGCGCTCGATGAGTTCGCGCAGGTCCTGGACCAGGTTGGTCCAGCTCGGCCGGCCATCGGCATCGCTTTGCAACGCGACTTCGTTGAAACGACGGAATGGCCGGGTGTCGGCCAGGTCCGCCTCGCGCGACGGGATCGATGCCTCGGGCTCGGCCTGCATGGCAGGCAACTGCATGCAGAAATAGCCCAACTGCACGGATTGACTGGAAGGCACGCCGGCCCAACGCGGCACGGCGACGCTGTCCCAGCTGCGCAATTGGCCCTTGAGCCGGGCCGCCTCGACCAGGTCGAGGCCGAAGGTGTCGCGGTAGTACTCGTTCTCGATCTCGCCAGCGGTGAGGGTCACGATCCAGCTGCTCTTCGCCTGGGAATAGGCAGCGAACGCCGCCAGCTCGGCATCGTCGGCATGAGGGGCGATAACCATCAGGGTGCCAGCCAGGTAGTCGGGGTGACGCAGCACCAGCAACTCCATCTCGGGTGCTACGCGACAATGGCGACCACTCAGGCGCAACTGTCCGGCGTTCAGCGCCTCGGCCTGCCCGCTCAGGTTCAGGTAGCGCACACCTCTCACACCCCGCTCGAAGGCCTGGTAATCGGCGACACCACCGTCGATACGTACTGCCGGATCGAACAGCCGCCCCAACCAGCCGGCGCGCAGGCTCACCCGCAACAACAGGGTCTCGCTACCGTCCAGCGTGCAATCGCCCGGCAAGGCCAGCACCCCACCCTGGCTGCGCAGCGCATGACGCTCGCTGGCTTGCAGGTCGTACTGGTAGTCGCTGCCCGGCACATAGAAGAGGTGGTCGGAAAACCAGGCCTCATGAGCCACCCACAGCAGCACCGCGAGCACGGGCGGCAGCCACAGCGCCCACAGCGCCGAGAACAGCAGCACGACCAGCGCCAGCAGCAGGATCACCCGTTTGCGCTTGCGATGGCGTTTGAG
Organism: Pseudomonas sp. DVZ6; assembly: GCF_024259445.1. NCBI lineage: Bacteria > Pseudomonadati > Pseudomonadota > Gammaproteobacteria > Pseudomonadales > Pseudomonadaceae > Pseudomonas > Pseudomonas sp. DVZ6. The sequence continues at coordinate 98,144 of NZ_JANCLM010000009.1, read as the reverse complement.
CAGTTGCTGTTTGTTGGCGCTCATGTTCAGACCTGGAAGACGTTGACGGGGTTGCACCAACGATCCTTGTACTCCCGGTCGGACCGACCGAACGAGAACCGCAGCGCCTTGCCGCGGGTATTGGCATCCTCCCAGGCGGCCTGGGTATTGAGGAAGCTCAATACGCTACCAGGGCTGAAAGCCTTGGTCTCTGGATCGACACCGCCGTTTACATATTCGACGCTGATCCATTGCGGCGCCTCGACGCGATACACCAGTTGAATGGCGATGGGCGCCCCTTCAAGGAACAGCACCGAACCGATCAGCAGCTCGCGCAGGCGCTCGACCACCTCTGCCATGCGGGCCGCGCCGGTGGCCGGGAAGCCCCAGCGACGCTGGAACAAGTCACAGTACATCGCGGCGGTCTCGGCTGCAGTGAAATCGCCGATCGGTCGCACCTGGCCACCCGCCTCTTCCAGCAGGCGCAGCTCACGACGCTGGTTGTAGCGGAATTTCTTCGACAGATCTTCATGGGGCCGCGCCATGGCCAACTGCTCAGGTTGTGCCTTCAGGCCGGCGAAACGGCCCTGGTTCAACTCCGACAGGTAGCGACCGGCGTGGCGCAGTGGCGCCCCGGCATCGGCGGCGGCTGGCAGGATGATCTCGGCATTGCCCAGGTCGAACAGGCCTTTCTTGCCTTCACGCTTGAGCACGTCCTTGGACAGCGCCAGGTGGCGCCCCCAGGTTGGCAGCGCGGCCTTGAGCTCGGCGCCCTGGAACCAGCCCAGGTAACGCACCGGGATCCCGGCCAGGTCCGCCAGTTGCTCGATCACCAACGGGTGCGTGGCGACACTGCCGCCAAAACGCTGCCAGGCTTCGTTGTAGGCGGCCGCATCGATCACTTGCCAGCCGCGTTCACGCCAGGCCTTGAGATGATTGAGCATCAGGCCTCCGCCATCAGCGCGCGGACGTGCGGCAGTTGCCAGAAGGCATCCCGCACTGCCGAGTCACTGAAGCGCTGCTGCAGGCGCTGCAGCATATGCCCGGCGCATGCCTCGCGCTGCTGCGCGTCCAGTCCGGCCATGTGCTTCAAGCCCTGGGCCAGCTGCGCGGCATCGCCCAGCGGGAACAGCACACCCACACCCTCGACCACTTCCCGGGCGCCGCCACAGGCGGTGGCCAGCACCGGCACGCCAGCGACCATGGCTTCGAGCAGGACCATGCCGAACGGCTCATGGTCGGAGCTCAGGGCGAACACGTCGAAAGCGCGGAAATAGCGGCGTGCATCCGGCACCTGGCCGAGGAAGTCGACCTGCCCGGCGATGCCCAACTCGGCAGCCAGGGCCTTGAGTTTCGCCTCGAGGCGCCCCTTGCCCAGGATCGCCAGGCGTGCACCGGCCGGCAACCCCGGCAAGGCTTCGGCGAAACCACGCAGCAGCGTGGCCTGGTCCTTGTCCGGATGCAGGCGACCGACGTTACCGACCACCCAGGCACGTTCATCCAGGCCCAAGGCCCGGCGCGCCTCGTCACGCGGCACCAGGCTGGCCTGCAGTGCCTCGACATCGATGCGGTTGTACAAAGTCTGGATACGCTCGGCCGGCCACTGGCCCAGGCAGCGTCGCATGTCGTCGCGCACCGCATCCGACACACCGAGCAGGCTCAGGCGCTTGCGGAACAGGTTGGCGAACAGCCGCCGCCCCTTGCGCTCATAATCACCGAAGGCATGGTGCACGCCGATTACCGGCAAGCCGGTCCCCAGCAGCGCAACATAGATCGGCTTGAAGCGGTGGGCGATGCAAAAGCTGAAATTGCGCTGCGCGGCGATCTTGCGCAGCGCGCGGATCGCGCCCAGCTTCAGGCCGCGCACGGCCTTGGAACTGAACTCGAGAAACAGCACCTCGTCCGAGGCACAGCCAGCCGCTACTTTCGCGTCGGCTGCCCCGGTGAGGAACACGGTAGTGACCTTGTAGCCGCTGCCCTGGAACAGGCTGGCGTATTGACGGGCACAATCGAGGAACGGCCCGTCATAGCCATGGCAGAACTGCAGGATGCGCGGTTCAGAGCGGCTGGTCATACGGCGCGGCGCCTTCCTTGACCACCAGGATGTCTTCCATGATCAGGTACTGCAGGTCCGAGCCGAAGAACATGTTCAGGGCGTCGGTCGGCGAGCAGATCATCGGTTCGCCACGGCGGTTCAGCGAGGTGTTCAGCGACACGCCGTTGCCGGTCAGGTCTTCCAGCGCCTTCATCATGTCGTAGTAGCGCGGGTTGTACTCGCGCTTGAGCACCTGGGCGCGCGAAGTGCCGTCCTCGTGGACGACTTCCGGCACGCGGGTCTTCCACTCTTCGGCGACTTCGAAGGTGAAGGTCATGAATGGCGCGGGGTGATCGATCTTGATCATCTGCGGCGCGACGGTGTCGAGCATCGACGGGCAGAAAGGTCTCCAGCGTTCGCGGAACTTGATCTGGTGGTTGATGCGGTCGGCCACGCCTTCCACGCTCGGGCAGCCAATGATCGAACGACCGCCCAGAGCGCGCGGACCGAATTCCATGCGCCCCTGGAACCAGGCCACCGGGTTGCCATCGACCATGATCTTGGCGATCTGCTCAGGCATGTTCTCGAGCTTGCGCCATTTCGGCTGGCTCGGGTGACGGGCACAGGCGGCGATCACGTCTTCGTTGGAATACGCAGGGCCGAGGTAGACATGCTCCATCTTCTCGACCGGCACGCCACGGGCGTGGGAAACGTAGGCGGCCGCACCAACGGCGGTACCGGCGTCGCCGGAGGCCGGCTGGACGAACAGCTCCTTCACATCATCACGGGCGATGATCTTCTGGTTCAGCTTGACGTTCAACGCGCAACCGCCGGCGAAGGCCAGCTTGCCGGTCTCTTTCAGCGTGTCGCCCAGGTAATGGTCGATCATCTGCAGGGCCAGCTTCTCGAACAGCGCCTGCATGCTGGCGGCGTAGTGGATGTACGGCTCGTCGGCGATGTCGCCTTCACGTTTCGGGCCCAGCCACTCGATCAGCTTGGGCGAGAAGTAGAAGCCCTTGCCCTTCTCTTTATAGCGACGCAGGCCGATAACGTTGGCGTATTCGGTGTTGATCACCAGCTCGCCGTTTTCGAAGCTGGCCAGGCGCGAGAAGTCATACTTGCTGGCGTCGCCATACGGCGCCATGCCCATGACCTTGAACTCGCCATCGAGCATTTCGAAGCCGAGGAACTCGGTGATCGCGCCATACAGGCCACCCAGCGAGTCCGGATCGAAGAATTCCTTGATCTTGTGAATCTTGCCGTTTTCGCCGTAGCCGAAGAAAGTGGTGGCGTACTCGCCCTTGCCGTCGATACCGAGGATCGCGGTTTTCTCTTTGAAACCCGAGCAGTGGTAGGCGCTGGAGGCGTGGGCCAGGTGGTGCTCGACCGGCTCGATCTTGATCTTTTTCGGATCGAAGCCCAGTTGCTCCAGGCACCAGACGATCTTCTTGCGGTAGCGCTTGTAGCGGCGGTTGCCCATCAGCAGCGCGTCCAGGGCGCGGTCCGGGGCGTACCAGTAGCGCTTGGCGTAGTGCCAGCGGGCCTTGCCGAACAGGCTGATCGGGGCGAACGGAATGGCCACCACGTCGACGTCAGACGGCTTGATGCCGGCCTGCTCCAGGCAGAACTTCGCCGACTCGTAGGGCATGCGGTTCTTCGCATGCTTGTCACGCACGAAGCGCTCTTCTTCGGCGGCGGCAATCAGCTTGCCGTCGATGTACAGGGCCGCGGAAGGGTCATGGCTAAGGGCGCCGGACAGGCCAAGAATCGTCAGTGCCAAGGGTCTAGCCTCTCAAATCGGTATGAAGTGCGCCAACGGCCATTCGGGCGGATGGCGGCTAAAGGGCGGGATTATAACGCAAAGATGGCGGACACACCGCCCCCTTGTAGGAGCGGCCTTGTGCCGCGAAAGGGCTGCGAAGCAGCCCCGGCAATTTCAGCGGCGCATATGAAATCCGGGGCCGCTGCGCAGCCCTTTCGCGGCACAAGGCCGCTCCTACAGGGTTCGTGCGGGTTATTCGGCGATCAGCCAGTCCATGCGCAAGCTGCCGGCGGTCTGCGCCAGCTCCTTGGCCAGCCACGGCAGCAGCGTCTTGAGCTCATCTTCCAGGCCCCAAGGCGGGTTGGCGATGGCCAGGCCCGAGCCGTTCAGGCCCTGTGGGCTGTCCTGGTGATGCACGTACAACTCGACCCGCAGCAGCTTCGGCGCGCCGGTGCTGGTCAGGTCCTGGTAGAAACGGGTCAGCGAGCGCTGGTCCTTGATCGGGTACCAGATCGCCGCGACAGTCTGGCGCATGCGACCGATCGCCTCTTTCATGGCCACGGTGCAGCGCTTGAGCTCGTCGGCCTGCTCGAACGGCGGGTCGATCAGCATGATGGCGCGCTTTTCCTGCACCGGCAGAAGCGCCCGCGGGATGTGCCAGCCTTCACCCAGGTGAACGGTGACCCGCGGATCCTTCTTCATGTTCTCCTTGAGCAGCGCCCCATCTTCAGGGTGCTTCTCGTTGAGCAAGGCGCGGTCCTGCTGGCGCATCAGGCGGCGCGCGAGCTCGGGCGAGCCCGGGTAGTAGCGCAGCTCGCCATCCGGGTTCAGGCGTTTGATGATGCGCAGGTAGTCTGCGGCCGCTTCCGGCAGGTCGTCGCGGTTCCACAGGCGGGCCACGCCCTCGAGGTATTCGCCGGTACGGCTCGCCTGGTCACCCTGCAGGTCGTAGAGACCCAGGCCAGCGTGAGTGTCGATGTAGGCGAACGGCTGCTCCTTGCGCGACATCAGGGCGATGAGGCGGGTGAGCACGATGTGCTTGAGGACGTCGGCGTGATTGCCGGCGTGGAAGGCGTGACGATAGTTCATGAGGACTCCTGCGGGGGCGCCAAGTTTACCTTGCCTTGCAGCCGGCAAAAAGCATCGCGGGGCAAGCCCGCTCCCACAAATGCCCGAGGACACGTGGGAGCGGGCTTGCCCCGCGATAGGGATAACGCCGATTCAGCAGGCGTTACTTCTCAGCGTGGTACGCCGCATCAGCAGTTTCAAAACGCGAAACCATGCTGTTCGACGGGCTGCCCAGCTTGCTCACCACAAAGATGGCGATGCTGGCGAACAGGAAGCCCGGAATGATCTCGTACAGACCCATGTCCACGTAGTTCTTCCACAGGATCACGGTCAGCGCACCGACCACGATACCAGCCAGCGCGCCGTTGCGAGTCATGCCCTTCCACAGCACCGAGATCAGCACCACCGGACCGAAGGCGGCACCGAAGCCGGCCCAGGCGTAGGCCACCAGGCCCAGCACGCGGTTCTCGGGGTTGGCGGCCATGGCGATGGCGATCAAGGCAACGGCCAGGACCATCAGGCGACCGACCCAGACCAGCTCGGTCTGCGAGGCATTCTTGCGCAGGAACGACTTGTAGAAGTCCTCGGTCAGGGCGCTGGAGCACACCAGCAGCTGGCAGCTCAGGGTGCTCATCACCGCGGCCAGGATGGCCGACAGCAGCACACCGGCGATCCATGGGTTGAACAGGATCTTGGCCAGCTCGATGAACACGCGCTCATGGTTCTCGGTCACCGGACCCGCCAGGTCAGGATGCGCCGAGAAGTAGGCGATGCCGAAGAAACCGACGGCGCAGGTACCGGCCAGGCACAGGATCATCCAGGTCATGGAGATGCGGCGGGCGTTGGCGATCGACTTGACCGAGTCGGCGGCCATGAAGCGCGCCAGGATGTGCGGCTGGCCGAAGTAGCCCAGGCCCCAACCCATCAGCGAGATGATGCCGATGAAGGTCGCGCCCTTGAACATGTCGAAGTGAGCCGGGTTCACCGCCTCGATCGCCAGGAAGGTGGTATCGAAGCCACCGGTGGAGATCAGCACGATGATCGGGGTCAGGATCAGCGCGAAGATCATCAGCGAGGCCTGCACGGTATCGGTCCAGCTCACCGCCAGGAAGCCACCAACGAAGGTGTAGGCGATGGTGGCCGCGGCACCGGCCCACAGAGCGGTCTCGTAGGACATGCCGAAGGTGCTTTCGAACAGACGGGCGCCGGCGACGATGCCGGAAGCGCAGTAGATGGTGAAGAACACCAGGATGACGATCGCCGAGATGATCCGCAGCAGACCGGTCTGGTCTTCAAAACGGCTGGAGAAGTAGTCCGGCAGGGTCAGGGCGTCACCGTTGTGCTCGGTCTGCACGCGCAGACGGCCGGCGACGAACAGCCAGTTCAGGTAGGCGCCGACGGTCAGGCCGATGGCGATCCAGGCCTCGGAAAGGCCCGCGAAGTAGATTGCGCCCGGCAGGCCCATCAACAGCCAGCCGCTCATGTCCGATGCGCCGGCGGAAAGCGCGGTGACCACGCTGCCGAGACTACGGCCGCCGAGAATATAGTCGGAAAGGTTCTTGGTGGAGCGATAGGCGGCGAAGCCGATCAGCACCATTGCCGCAATGTAGACCACGAAGGTGATCGTTAGTGGATTGCCCATGAGTTGTGCCCTGGCGTTGTTTTTATCTCTTGCGACCGCCGCGCACGACGGTTGCACCCAGGCGGCGCATCCTATGCAACAACATGAACGAGGTGCAACCATTTTTCATTTGCAAGTTGCACCCAGCCATGGCTTTTCGGATAAAGCCCCTTTTTTGCTCCTTTTCGGAGCAAACACAGCGTTTTACATAAGCAAAAGCAGTAAAAAAGACCGTTTTGGCTGTAAGGAAACAGCCTTCAGACGAGTTGCACCTTTACCGTGAAGAATTCGGGTTGCACCCGGTTGCACCCGAATTGTCCTACAGGCTAATCTTGCCTTCAGCTTAGGTCACATCCGTGGCCAATAACGAGGATAAGAAATGGCGACGACCACCCTTGGGGTCAAACTCGACGACCCGACCCGTGAGCGACTCAAAGCAGCTGCGCAGTCCATCGACCGCACGCCGCACTGGTTGATCAAGCAAGCGATCTTCAACTATCTCGAGAAGCTCGAGGGTGGCGCCACCCTGAACGACCTCAACGGCCATGCCGCCGCTGGCGATGACGCCGGCGAAGTCGCCGCCGACCACGCCCACCAGTGCTTCCTGGAGTTCGCCGAAAGCATCCTGCCGCAGTCGGTACTGCGCTCGGCGATCACTGCCGCCTACCGCCGCCCCGAGCAGGAAGTGGTGCCAATGCTGCTGGAGCAGGCACGCCTGCCGGCCGCCCAGGCAGAAGCCACCAACAAGCTGGCCGCGAACCTGGCCGACAAGCTGCGCAACCAGAAGAGCGCCGGTGGCCGTGCCGGCATCGTCCAGGGCCTGCTGCAGGAGTTCTCGCTGTCGTCCCAGGAAGGCGTGGCGCTGATGTGCCTGGCCGAAGCGCTGCTGCGCATCCCCGACAAAGGTACCCGTGACGCGCTGATCCGCGACAAGATCAGCACCGGCAACTGGCAGCCGCACCTGGGCAACAGCCCGTCGCTGTTCGTCAACGCCGCCACCTGGGGCCTGCTGCTGACCGGCAAGCTGGTCAGCACCCACAACGAATCCGGCCTGACCTCCTCGCTCACCCGCATCATCGGCAAGAGCGGCGAGCCGATGATCCGCAAGGGCGTCGACATGGCCATGCGCCTGATGGGCGAGCAATTCGTCACCGGCGAGACCATCGCCGAGGCCCTGGCCAACGCCAGCAAGTTCGAAGCCAAGGGCTTCCGCTACAGCTACGACATGCTCGGCGAAGCCGCGCTGACCGAGCACGACGCGCAGAAATACCTGGCCTCCTACGAGCAGGCGATCCACTCGATCGGCAAGGCTTCGCACGGCCGTGGCATCTATGAAGGCCCGGGCATCTCGATCAAGCTCTCGGCCCTGCACCCACGCTACAGCCGCGCCCAGTACGAACGCGTGATGAGCGAGCTGTACCCGCGCCTGCTGTCGCTGACCCTGCTGGCCAAGCAGTACGACATCGGCCTGAACATCGACGCCGAGGAAGCCGACCGCCTGGAGCTGTCGCTGGACCTGCTCGAGCGCCTGTGCTTCGAGCCGTCGCTGGCCGGCTGGAACGGTATCGGCTTCGTCATCCAGGCCTACCAGAAGCGCTGCCCGTACGTGATCGACTACGTCATCGACCTGGCCAAGCGCAGCCGTCACCGCCTGATGATCCGCCTGGTGAAGGGCGCCTACTGGGACAGCGAGATCAAGCGCGCCCAGGTCGAGGGCCTGGAAGGCTATCCGGTCTACACCCGCAAGGTGTACACCGACGTGTCCTACGTCGCCTGCGCCCGCAAGCTGCTGGCCGTGCCAGAAGCCATCTACCCGCAGTTCGCCACCCACAACGCCCACACCCTGTCGGCCATCTACACCATCGCCGGGCAGAACTACTACCCGGGCCAGTACGAGTTCCAGTGCCTGCACGGCATGGGCGAACCGCTGTACGAGCAAGTCGTGGGCAAGATTTCCGAGGGCAAGCTGAACCGTCCGTGCCGCGTGTACGCGCCGGTCGGCACCCACGAGACCCTGCTGGCCTACCTGGTCCGCCGCCTGCTGGAAAACGGCGCCAACACCTCGTTCGTCAACCGCATCGCCGACCACTCGATCTCCATCCAGGAACTGGTCGCCGACCCGGTCGCCAGCATCGAGCGCATGGGCACCCAAGAGGGCAGCATCGGCCTGCCGCACCCGCGCATCCCGATGCCGCGTGAACTGTACGGCAGCGAGCGGGCCAACTCGGCCGGCATCGACATGGCCAACGAACACCGCCTGGCGTCGCTGTCCTGCGCCCTGCTGGCCACCGCCCACAACGACTGGAAAGCCGCCCCGCTGCTGGGCTGCGCCGCCAGCGAACAGCCGGCCGCGCCGGTGCTCAACCCGGCCGACCACCGCGATGTCGTGGGTCATGTGCAGGAAGCCACCGTCGCCGACGTCGACAACGCCATCCAGTGCGCGCTGAACGCCGCGCCGATCTGGCAGGCCACCCCGCCGGCCGAGCGCGCCGCGATCCTCGAACGCGCCGCCGACCTGATGGAAGCCGACATCCAGCCGCTGATGGGCCTGCTGGTGCGCGAAGCCGGCAAGACCTACGCCAACGCCATCGCCGAGGTGCGCGAGGCCGTGGACTTCCTGCGCTACTACGCGGTGCAGGCACGCAACGACCTGCGCAACGACAGCTGCCGCCCGCTGGGCCCGGTGGTGTGCATCAGCCCGTGGAACTTCCCGCTGGCGATCTTCTCCGGCCAGGTGGCCGCGGCCCTCGCCGCTGGCAACCCGGTACTGGCCAAGCCGGCCGAACAGACCCCGCTGGTCGCCGCCCAGGCCGTGCGCCTGCTGCTGGAAGCCGGCATCCCCGAAGGCGTGCTGCAACTGCTGCCAGGCCAGGGCGAAACCGTCGGTGCCGGCCTGGTCGGTGACGAGCGCGTCAAGGGCGTGATGTTCACCGGTTCCACTGAAGTCGCCCGCCTGCTGCAGCGCAACATCGCCGGCCGCCTGGACAACCAGGGCCGCCCGATCCCGCTGATCGCCGAAACCGGCGGCCAGAACGCCATGATCGTCGACTCCTCGGCGCTGACCGAGCAGGTGGTGATCGACGTGGTGTCCTCCGCATTCGACAGCGCCGGCCAGCGTTGCTCGGCCCTGCGCGTGCTGTGCCTGCAGGAAGACTCCGCCGACCGCGTGATCGAGATGCTCAAGGGCGCCATGGCCGAAAGCCGCCTGGGCAACCCGGAGCGCCTGTCCGTGGACATCGGCCCGGTGATCGACGCCGAAGCCAAGGCTGGTATCGAGAAGCACATCCAGGGCATGCGCGACAAAGGCCGCACCGTCTACCAGGTGGCCATCGCCGAAGGCGAGGAAATCAAGCGCGGCACCTTCGTGATGCCGACCCTGATCGAGCTGGAAAGCTTCGACGAGCTCAAGCGCGAGATCTTCGGCCCGGTGCTGCACGTGGTGCGCTACAACCGCAAGGACCTGGACCAGCTGATCGAGCAGATCAACGCTTCCGGCTACGGCCTGACCCTGGGCGTGCACACCCGCATCGACGAGACCATCGCCAAGGTGGTGGACAACGTCAACGCCGGCAACATGTACGTCAACCGCAACATCGTCGGTGCCGTGGTCGGCGTGCAGCCGTTCGGCGGTGAAGGCCTGTCGGGCACCGGCCCGAAAGCCGGTGGCCCACTGTACCTGTACCGCCTGCTGTCGACCCGCCCGGCCGACGCCATCGCCCGCCACTTCCAGGCCGACGATGCGCGCAGCCAGGCCGACACCACCCTGCGCGACCAGCAGCTCAAGCCGCTGACCACCCTCAAGACCTGGGCGGCCAGCAGCCAGATGAGCGACCTGGCCGCGCTGTGCGAGCAGTTCGCCGAGCAGTCGCAGAGCGGCATCACCCGCGTGCTGCCAGGCCCGACCGGCGAGCGCAACACCTACAGCGTGCTGCCACGCGAACACGTGCTGTGCCTGGCCGACAACGAGGCCGACCTGCTGGCCCAGCTGGCGGCGGTACTGGCCGTGGGTAGCTCGGCGGTGTTCCAGGACGGCGAACCGGCCAAGATCGTGCGCGGCCGTCTGCCGAAAGAGCTGCAGGCGAAGATCAAGCTGGTGGCCGACTGGAGCAAGGACGAGGTGGCCTTCGACGCGGTCATCCACCACGGTCACTCCGACCAGTTGCGCGGCGTCTGCGAGCAGGTGGCCAAGCGTGCCGGCGCGATCGTCGGCGTGCACGGGCTTTCGAGCGGCGATCACCAGATCGCCCTGGAGCGCCTGGTGATCGAGCGGGCGGTGAGTGTTAACACCGCGGCGGCGGGCGGTAACGCCAGCCTGATGACCATCGGCTGACGCTGACAGTCGTTGAACGGAAAAGGAGAGCTCAGGCTCTCCTTTTTTATTAGCCCCTCGCGGGCCTCTTCGCGGGTACAGCGCGGGCCTTAAGGCACAGGTGACCACTGTGGGAGCGGGTTTACCCGCGAAGAGGCCGGCACTGACTGCACAAATCTCAGTGTTTCATGCCGAGTTCGGCATCATCCATCAATGCCTTGGCCAGGGCGCTCAGGTAATACGACGCCCAGAGCAACTGGGGCTTTTCCTCCATGATCCCGGTGATGGTCAGGTCGCGTACGCAGCCCATCAGCTCCGAGGCCTGGTCGCGGGCGTGCTGGCAGGGGATGCCGGGCTCGATGCAGAACAGCGGGTCGGTCTGGCCTTCGCCTTGGTAGAACTTGGTCTTGCCGGCGGTGGTGGGGGTGTTGTCGGTAGTCATGATTTTTCTCCCTGAAATGGTGGGTGCCTGTGCGGGCCTCTTCGCGGGTAAACCCGCTCCCACAGGTACAGCGCTGGCTCCAAGGCACAGATGAACCTGTGGGAGCGGGTTTACCCGCGAAAGGGCCCGACCAGGCAGCACATGCCTTGCGGCCTAGTGCAACGTTGGCGCCTGCGCCGGCATCTGCACCTGGATCAATGCCGCTTCGAGCAACACACGCAGCGACTCCATTTCATGCATCGACGCCATCATCAACACGGCAGCCGGCGACCTGGGTTTGAGCTGTACGGCGTGATGGGCCACGGTCAAGGCGCACAGGGCGTACTCGGTGGCCTGGATGAGGGTGTCTTCGAGGGAATGAGGGTTGTGGGGGGGATCGGGGACAATCTTCAACATAGCTACCTCTTGCTGATCAAGTGGGACCACCACCCGTTGCTGTCAAACAAGAAGGTGGCAGCTGTATATGGGTTGACAGACCGGTCAGCAAGAGCAAAACCCCGGCGCACGCGAAGTGCCCCACATACAGCCGCCATAAAGGGCAAAGCCGTTGAGTAAGCTCTTGATAATCGGCCTGTCAAAGCCGGTCGCTGATTGTGCAGCGACCGTCCGAGACTAGAGGCCAACCCGGAGCACCGCAATGGCTTGAAAGGGCTTGGGAGTATGTTTGGGAATTGGACTACATGGAATAGGGAAAGTCTTGGAATCTGCGTAGGAAACGCACTGCGGCTCGGCCATTCGAGCCATAGGTGCGACTGGAAAGCTGCGATTAATTTGAGGCCAAAACAGCCATCAGGCCGATTTCTTTTTCACCGTGAAGTCAACTTCCAGGTCGGCGTTCGCCAGAATATTCACCAGTGCATCCAGCGAGAACTTGTCTATCTTGCCATTGAGCAAGTCACTCAAGCGTGGCTGAGTCAGATGCAGTCGCCGTGCTGCGTCTTTCTGCGGCAGATCCCAGGACCGGACAATCCTGGCCAACACCCTCATCAGCTTCGCCCGAAGCCGCAGGTTCTCGGCCTCTTCCGGTGAGTCGAACAGCGCATCCCATACCGAAGTGGAGCGTTCGTTTGTCATCGCAAATCCCTCTGTGCATCCATCTCGTTCAAACACTGTCGACTCCAGCTCAGCAGGCGCCCAACAATTTGTATCGCGCTTTCGCCAGATCGATATCGCGCTTTTCCGTCTTCTCGGTCGTCTTGCGAAACGCGTGCAGGACATAAACCGCTTCTGGTCGACTCACGACGTAGAACACCCGAAACGCCCCGTCCTGACACTTGATGCGGATTTCCCGCGTCCCAGGCCCAACGCTTTCCATTGGTTTCCAGTCGAAGGGGGCCTCACCGTCCTGGATCAGCTCCAGCTGATACCCGGCCCGCTGCCTTGCCACAATCGGAAAGTCCCGCAGGTCCTGCTTGCTGCTACCCAACCATTCGATTGGCTTTTGCCCATCATGCATCCTGCACGCTCCCGCCAATGCACTCGCCTGGCTTGTCCTTATCGGAGACGTAAGCTCTCCATGAGCGGCAAAGATAAAACTATATCGATATCGATATAAGTGCAATTGCGTGACAAGGCTTTGCGACGGGTAACACCTACGCCCATACTGCCCGGCGCAACCCAAAGACGGCCTGGGCGATGGCAACTTCTGCCCCCATATCACCCAAACCAATTAACCTGTCCCCTGCCCTATTACCTTGCCTAGACTCGCTGCATCCCGAACCAGGAATGCCGCCATGTCCGAGCAACTCCTCAGCAGCCGCAACCTCGCCTTCGAACTCTACGAAGTCCTCGACGCCGAAGCCCTGACCCAGCGCCCGCGCTTCGCCGAGCACAGCCGCGAGACCTTCGACGCGGCGCTGACCACCGCCCGTACCATTGCCGAAAAGTACTTCGCCCCGCACAACCGCAAGGGCGACGAAAATGAGCCGCGCTACGTGGACGGCCGCGCCGAGCTGATCCCGGACGTTAAGCCTGCGGTCGACGCCTTCCTCGAAGCGGGCTTTCTCAACGCCAACCGCGACTTCGAAGTCGGCGGCATGCAGCTGCCCAGCCTGGTATCGCAGGCCTGCTTCGCCCACTTCCAGGCCGCCAACGCCGGCACCACGGCCTACCCGTTCCTGACCATGGGCGCGGCCAACCTGATCGAGAGCTTCGGCAGCGACGAACAGAAACGCCTGTTCCTGCAACCGATGATCGAGGGCCGCTACTTCGGCACCATGGCCCTGACCGAACCCCACGCTGGCTCGTCGCTGGCCGATATCCGCACCCGCGCCGAACCCGCGGGCGACGGCACCTACCAGCTCAAGGGCAACAAGATCTTCATCTCCGGTGGCGACCACGAGCTTTCGCAGAACATCGTGCACATGGTCCTGGCCAAGCTGCCGGACGCGCCGCCCGGGGTGAAGGGCATCTCGCTGTTCATCGTGCCCAAGTACCTGGTCAACGCCGACGGCAGCCTGGGGCCACGCAACGACGTGCTGCTGGCCGGGCTGTTCCACAAGATGGGCTGGCGCGGGACCACCTCCACCGCGCTTAACTTCGGGGACAACGGCCAGTGCGTCGGCTACCTGGTGGGCCAACCGCACCAGGGCCTGGCCTGCATGTTCCAGATGATGAACGAGGCGCGCATCGGCGTCGGCATGGGCGCGGTGATGCTGGGTTACGCCGGTTACCTGTATTCCCTGGACTATGCCCGTCAACGTCCACAGGGCCGCCTGCCGGACAACAAGGACCCGCACAGCCCCGCCGTGCCGATCATCGAGCACAGCGATGTGAAGCGCATGCTGCTGGCACAGAAGGCCTACGTCGAGGGTGCTTTCGACCTGGGCCTGTACGCTGCCCGGCTGTTCGATGACACCCACACCGCCGCGGATGCTGAGGCTCGCCGGCAAGCCTTGGAACTGCTCGACCTGCTCACCCCCATCGTCAAGTCCTGGCCCTCGGCGTTCTGCCTGAAAGCCAACGAACTGGCGATCCAGATCCTTGGCGGCCACGGCTACACCCGCGAATACCCGGTCGAGCAGTATTACCGCGACAACCGTCTCAACCCGATCCACGAGGGCACCGAGGGCATCCAGTCCCTCGACCTGCTCGGGCGCAAGCTGGCGCAGAACAACGGCGCCGGGCTCAAGCAACTGATTCGCCTGATCGCCGGCACCTGCGAGCGCGCCAGCCATCACCCGAACCTCGATCCGTTGCGCCAGCCCCTGGAGCACCTGGTCAATCGCCTGCAAAGCGTGACCCTCGCCCTGCTCGGCGACCTGGCCGCCGGCAAGGTCGCCGGCGCGCTGGCCAACTCGGCGCTGTACCTCAAGGTGTTCGGCCACTGCGTGATCGGCTGGCGCTGGCTGGAGCAGGCCATTCATGCCGAGGTCGGCCTGCTCAAGGGCAGCGACCGCGACTTCTATCAGGGCAAGCTCCAGGCCGCGCGTTATTTCCTCACCTGGGAGGTGCCGGGCTGCCATAATGACCTCGCTTTGCTCGAGGCCCGCGACGACACCTGCCTCGCGATGCAAGAGGGGTGGTTCTAGGGGGAGCCACCGCACACACGGAGATTTCCATGTTCGACTCCAGCACCCTGCTGCGCCAGCGCTTTGCCGCGCTGCGCAGCACGGCCGAACTGTTCTCGCTTCGCCATGTGAAACAATCGCACCAGTCACTGTCGGTACGGCGCAACGTCGCCGAGCCGCCCTTCTTCAGCCAGGACGAAGGCGCCATGCTCACCGTGCGGGTGGATGGCGTCGAGGCCTACGCGGCCACCGCCGACCTGTCCCAGGCCGGGCTGCAACGCGCCCTGGAGCAGGCCGAGGCGCTGGCCCGGCGGATCAAGGCCAGCAGCCTGCTCGACCTGAGCGGCCAGCCGGCCCCGGACGGGCGCCACGACCATGTCTCGCCCAACTTCGAACAGCCCCTGCCCAACCTCGCCGACTGCCTGGACCTGCTGGCCGCCGAATCGGCCAGCGTGCCACGTGACGAACGCCTGGTGGACTGGCAGGCTAGCCTTGGCATCAGCGTGGTCGAGCAGACCTACCTGAACTCCGCCGGCGCCGAGCTGCGCCATGCCCAGCGCTTCGTCTACCCGGGCCTGGGTGTCACCGCCAGCGACGGCCAGGATAGCCAGAGCCGCAGCCTGGGCCGGGAGAACTTCGGCCAACAGGGCGGCGTCGAGGTGATCGAGCGCTGCGGCCTGGTCGGCGCGGCCCGCCGCGTGGCTGACGAGGCGCTGCAATTGCTGCTGGCACCCAATACCCCGAGTGGCCGGCGCGACCTGCTGCTGATGCCCGACCAGATGATGCTGCAGATCCACGAGTCCATCGGCCATCCACTGGAGCTGGATCGCATCCTGGGCGATGAGCGCAACTACGCCGGTACCAGCTTCGTCAAAGCCGGCGACTTCGGCCATCTGCAATACGGCTCGAAGCTGCTCAACGTGACCTTCGACCCGACCCTTCGCGAGGAGCTGGCCAGCTACAGCTTCGATGACGACGGCACCCCGGCCAGCAAGCAGTTCCTGATCCGCGACGGCCTGCTGGTTCGCCCCCTGGGCGGCGCGTTGTCACAGCTGCGCTCGGGCCTGGACGGCGTGGCCAACAGCCGTGCCTGCGGCTGGAATCGGGCGCCGATCGACCGCATGGCCAACCTCAACATCGAGCCGGGCGACCAGTCGCTCGCGCAACTGGTCAGTGGCATCGAGCACGGCATCCTGATGCGCACCAACCGCTCCTGGTCCATCGACGATGCGCGCAACAAGTTCCAGTTCGGTTGCGAGTGGGGGCAGTTGATCGAGCACGGCGAGCTCAAGGGCGTGGTCAAGAATCCTAACTACCGGGGCATCTCCGCCGATTTCTGGCGCAACCTCTCGGCCGTGGGCGACAGCAGCACCTTCCAGGTGCTTGGCACCCCCAACTGCGGCAAGGGCGAGCCCAACCAGGTGGTGCGGGTCGGTCACGCATCGCCCGCCTGCGTGTTCCGCCAGATCGACGTATTCGGGGGAGACGCCTGATGAGCACGTATCAACAACGCTTCGAGGACCTGCTTGGCGCCCTTCGCGACGCGGTGCTGCCCGAGGAGCAGTTCACCCTCGGCTACAACGCCGAGCATTCGCAGTTTGTACGCTTCAACCATGCCAAGGTGCGCCAGGCCGGATTGGTCGCCCAGGCCAGCGTGCAGTTGCGATTGATCCGCGACGGCCGCCAGGCCGAGCAGCACATCACCCTGGGCGATGACGCCGGGCTGGATCGCCAGCGCCTGCACGACGGCCTCGGGCAACTGCGTCAGACCCTGCCGTTGCTGCCGGTCGACCCGTACCTGAGCCTCGATCAGAGCGCTTGGCACAGCCACAGTCTGCTGGAGCAGCCACTGCCCGAGCTGGATGACGTGCTGACCCTGGTCGAACACGACGCCGGTGACCTGGACCTGGTCGGCATCTACGCCGCCGGCCCCATCTGCCGGGGCTTCGCCAGCTCCTTCGGGGCCTTCGGCTGGCACCAGGCCAACAGCTTCAACTTCGACTGGAGCCTGTTCCACGCCAACGGCCAGGCGGTCAAGGCCAACTATGCCGGGCAGGCCTGGAGCGGCGAGACCTTCGCCGCGCGCCTGCGCCAGGCCCGCGAACAGCTCGAGCATCTGGGCCGACCGGCCGTCACCCTCAAGCCCGGCAGCTACCGTGCCTACCTGGCGCCGGCGGCGATGGACGAGATTGCTGGCATGCTCTGCTGGGGTGGTTTCTCCGCCCAGGCCCTGGCCACGGGCAACAGCCCGCTGCAGCGCCTGTACAACGGCGACGCGCAACTGAGCCCACAAGTGAGCTTCAGCGAGCAGGTCAGCGGCTCGCTGAGCCCGGCGTTCTCCGACGAGGGCTCGCCCCGTCGCGACCTGCTGCTGATCGGCGAAGGCCGTGCGCTGGAGCGGCTGGTAAGCGCCCGCAGCGCCGCCGAGTTCGCCCAGGAGGCCAATGGCGCCGACAGCCATGAGTCACCGTGCGCGCTGAGCCTGGCCCCGGGCAACCTGCCCGGCGAAGAGGTGCTGGAGCGTCTGGGCACCGGGCTGTACATCAGCAACCTGTGGTACCTGAACTACTCGGACCTGCCCGCCGCGCGCATGACCGGGCTGACCCGCTTCGCCACCTTCTGGGTGGAAAACGGCCAGATCCAGGGGCCGGTAAGCACCATGCGCTTCGACGACAGCCTGTACAACCTGCTGGGTAGCCAGCTGGAGGACCTGACCCAGGAGCGCGAGATGATCCTCTCGACCAGCACCTACGGGCAGCGCAGCACCGGGTCGAGTCATCTGCCGGGGGCGTTGCTGAAGGGGTTGACCCTGACACTGTGATCCGCAGGACCGACCTCTTCGCGGGTAAACCCGCTCCCACAGGTTTGTCGATAACCCTGTGGGAGCGGGTTTACCCGCGAAGAGGTCGGCACAGGCAACACAAAACGTAGAGGTAGCTGATGTCCGATCGCGCACCACTGGACCCCGTCACCGCCCGCTGGATCCCCTGGGTGGTGGCCATCGCCTTCTTCATGCAGTCTCTCGACGGCACCATCCTCAACACCGCGCTGCCGGCCATGGCCCGCTCCCTGGCCGAAGACCCGCTGCGCATGCAGGGGGTGATCATCGCCTACATGCTCACCGTGGCCCTGCTGATCCCGGCCTCGGGCTGGATCGCCGACCGTTTCGGCACCAAACGCATCTTCTTCAGCGCCATCCTGCTGTTCAGCTTCGGCTCGCTCTTGTGCGCCATGGCCAACAGCCTCGGCTTCCTGATCCTCGCCCGGGTCATCCAGGGCCTGGGCGGCGCGCTGATGCTGCCGGTCGGGCGCCTGGTGGTGCTGCGCGCCTACCCGCGCTCGGAACTGGTGCGGATCATGAGTTTCATCACCATCCCCGGCCTGCTCGGCCCGCTGCTGGGCCCGACCCTGGGTGGCTGGCTGGTGGAGATCCTCAGCTGGCACTGGATCTTCCTGATCAACCTGCCGGTGGGCGCACTGGGCTGCTACGCCGTGTGGAAGTTCATCCCCGACCTGCGCGGCGCCGAACGCACCAGCTTCGATGGCCCGGGCTTCCTGCTGTTCGGCGCGGCGATGGTGCTGATCACCATCGCCATGGAAGGCCTGGGCGAACTGCACCTGCCACACCTGCGGGTGATGCTGTTGCTGTTCGCCGGCATGGCCTGCCTCGCCGCCTACTGGCTGCGCGCCGGGCGTGACCCGGAGCCGCTGTTCTCGCCCTCGCTGTTTCGCGTACGGACCTTTGCCATCGGCATTCTCGGCAACCTGTTCGCCCGCCTGGGCAGCGGCGCCCTGCCCTTCCTTGTGCCGTTGCTGCTGCAGGTGGCGCTGGGCTACTCGCCGGCCCAGGCCGGCATGAGCATGATCCCGCTGGCGGCGGCGGCGATGCTCGCCAAGTCCATCGCCCGGCCGCTGATCGAGCGCCTGGGCTACCGCATCGTGCTGACCGGCAACACCCTGCTGCTGGGCCTGCTGCTGGCCAGCCTGGGGCTGGTCGACGAGCAGACGCCCTATGCCGTGCTGCTGGGGCAACTGGCGCTGCTGGGCGCGGTCAACTCGATGCAATTCACGGCAATGAACACGGTGACGCTGATCGACCTCGACGACGCCAGCGCCAGCAGCGGCAACAGCCTGCTGTCAGTGGTCGCGCAACTGTCGCTGAGCCTGGGCGTGGCCTGCGCCGGCGCCTTGCTCGGCGGTTTCACCGCGGCCGGCAGCGGCGATGGCGTGGAGAGCACGCTGGGCGCGTTCCAACTGACCTTCGTCACCATCGGCGTGATGGCCATGCTGGCGGCGGCGATCTTCCTGCAACTGGCGCCGACGGACGGAAGGCGCGCCCGTCGTCCGGAACATCACGTCGAGTCGTAGGGCGAATGGCTTTGAGGCTGGTAGACTATGCGGCATTTTTCGCTTCGCACCGCAGGCCCGCCTCGTGACCGTTGAAAACACCGCTTTTGCCACCCTACCGCTGTCCGCCGCCATGCTGGCCAACCTGGACGCCCTGGGCTACGCCTCGATGACGCCGATCCAGGCCCAGAGCCTGCCGGTCATCCTCAAGGGCCAGGACCTGATCGCCCAGGCCAAGACCGGTAGCGGCAAGACCGCCGCCTTCGGCATCGGCCTGCTCAACCCGATCAACCCACGTTACTTCGGCTGCCAGGCCCTGGTGCTGTGCCCGACCCGCGAACTGGCCGACCAGGTGGCCAAGGAGCTACGCCGCCTGGCCCGCGCCGAGGACAACATCAAGATCCTCACCCTGTGCGGCGGCGTCTCGCTCGGCCCGCAGATCGCCTCGCTGGAACACGGCGCGCACATCATCGTCGGCACCCCGGGGCGCATCCAGCAGCACCTGGACAAAGGCACCCTGGTGCTCGACGGTCTCAACACCCTGGTCCTGGACGAAGCCGACCGCATGCTCGACATGGGCTTCTTCGACGCCATCGCCAGCATCATCGGCAAGACCCCGTCGCGCCGCCAGACCCTGCTGTTCTCCGCCACCTACCCGGCCGGCATCGAGCAACTGGCCAAGGACTTCATGCGCCAGCCGCAGCAGGTCAAGGTCGAGGCGCTGCACAGCGACAGCCAGATCGAACAGCGCTTCATCGAGATCGACCCGCAGCAGCGCCTGGAAGCGGTGACCCGCGTGCTCGGCCACTATCGCCCGCAGTCCTGCGTGGCGTTCTGCTTCACCAAGCAGCAGTGCGAGGACCTGGTCACCCACCTGACCGCCAAGGGCATCGTCGCCCAGGCCCTGCACGGCGACCTGGAGCAGCGCGACCGCGACCAGGTGCTGACGATGTTCGCCAACCGCAGCAGCTCGGTGCTGGTGGCCACCGACGTGGCCGCCCGCGGCCTGGACATCGACGGCCTGGACCTGGTGATCAACGTCGAGCTGGCCCGTGACGCCGAGATCCACGTGCACCGCGTCGGCCGTACTGGTCGCGCCGGTGAGAAGGGCGTGGCGATCAGCCTGGTGGCCCCTGCCGAAGGCCACCGCGCCCAGGCCATCGAGGACCTGCAGAACAAGCCGCTGCGCTGGGAACAGCTGGACAACCTCAAGAGCAAGGGCGGCGAGCCGCTGCTGCCGACGATGACCACCCTGTGCATCGGCGCCGGGCGCAAGGACAAGCTGCGCCCGGGCGACATCCTCGGCGCGCTGACCGGCGATGCCGGGTTGCCAGGCAAGCAGGTGGGCAAGATCGCCATCTTCGATTTCGTGGCGTTCGTGGCCGTGGAGCGGGCGGTGGCCAAGCAGGCGATGCAGCGGCTGAACAGCGGCAAGATCAAGGGTCGTGCCCTCAAAGTCCGTATCGTCTGACCTATTTTTGGGGCCGCTTTGCGGCCCTTTCGCGGCACAAGGCCGCTCCTACAGGGGGATCGCGTACATCCTGTAGGAGCGGCCTTGTGCCGCGAAAGGGCTGCAAGGCAGCCCCGGCAATTCTGAAGAGGTAACACCGTGCACTCCACCGACGTGATCATCCTCGGCGCCGGCGCCGCCGGCCTGATGTGTGCCCAGCTCAGCGCCCGCCGCGGGCGCCGGGTGCTGCTGCTCGACCACGCCAACAAGCCGGGCAAGAAGATCCTCATGTCCGGCGGCGGGCGTTGCAACTTCACCAACATGTATACTGAGCCGGCCAACTTCCTCTCGCACAACCCGCACTTCTGCAAGTCGGCGCTGGCCCGCTACACCCAGTGGGACTTCATCGAGCTGGTGTGCAAGCACGGCGTGCCGTACCACGAGAAGAAGCTCGGCCAGCTGTTCTGCGATAACAAGTCCAGCGACATCCTCGACATGCTCCTGACCGAATGCGACGAGGCCGGCGCCGAGCTGCGCATGAACACCAGCATCGAGCGGATCGACAAGACCGAAAGCGGCTATACCCTGCAGACCAGCGCCGGCCCGTTCGCCTGTCAGTCGCTGGTGATCGCCACCGGCGGCCTGTCGATCCCGACCCTGGGCGCCACCGGCTTTGGCTACCAGGTCGCCCGCCAGTTCGGCCATGAACTGTTGCCGACCCGCGCCGGCCTGGTGCCGTTCACCATCACCGAGCCCCAGCTCAAGGCACTGTGCACTGAATTGTCGGGCACCTCGCTGGACTGCGTCGCCAGCTGCAATGGCACGAGCTTCCGCGAGAACCTGTTGTTCACCCACCGCGGCCTGAGCGGCCCGGCGATCCTGCAGATCTCGTCGTTCTGGGAAGCCGGCGACACGCTGGAGATCAACCTGCTGCCTGATCGCGATGCGCTGGAGTGGCTGCAGGGCCAGCAGGTCGAGCGCCCCAACAGCGAGCTGAAGACCGTGCTGGGCGAGGTATTCACCCGCAAGCTGGCCAACCTGCTGGCCGAACAGTGGTTCGTTTCGAAACCATTGAAGCAGTACACCCCGGCGGAATTGACCCAGATCGCCGAAAAACTGGCGGCCTGGCAGGTGATCCCGGCCGGTACCGAGGGTTATCGCACCGCCGAGGTGACCTTGGGCGGTGTCGATACCCGCGAGGTGTCGTCCAAGACCATGGAGTCGCTGAAAAGCCCTGGGCTGTACTTCATCGGCGAGGTGCTGGACGTGAGCGGGCACCTGGGTGGTTTCAACTTCCAGTGGGCCTGGGCTTCGGCCAACGCGGCGGCGCAGTTCGTGTAGAGTAGAATCCATTCAGCAGCACGGAACGCTTCTTGCTGGTCTGTGCTGGAGCGCCATTTATTGGGGCTGCTGCGCAGCCCTTTCGCGGCACAAGGCCGCTCCTACAGAGGGACGCGATCTCCTGTAGGAGCGGCCTTGTGCCGCGAAAGGGCCGCACAGCGGCCCCAAACGGCCTCAAAGGTATTCAACCGATCTCAGCCCAGGGCCATCATGTCATCGAGCTCGTTCCGCCATTCATTGCGTCGCCTGTGGGGCCAAGACAAGTTCAGCTACGCCATCCGCGTGACCATCGCCCTCACCGGCAGCATGGCCTGGTGCTGGTACCAGAACGAGATGAGCCTGCTGATTCCGCTGTTCCTCGGCATCATCGCCAGCGCCCTGGCCGAGACCGACGATGGCTGGCAAGGCCGGCTCAGCGCCCTGCTGGTGACCCTGGGCTGCTTTGCCATCGCCGCGCTGTCGGTCGAGCTGCTGTTCCCCTACCCCTGGATCTTCGCCGTCGCCCTGGCCCTGGCGGCGTTTTCCCTGACCATGCTCGGCGCCCTGGGCGAACGCTACGGGGCGATCGCCTCGGCCACGCTGATCCTGTCGGTCTATACCATGATTGGCGTCGACCAGCGCGGTGGTGAAGTCAGCGATTTCTGGCACGAGCCGTTGCTGCTGGTGGCGGGGGCGGCCTGGTACGGGCTGCTGTCGGTGCTGTGGCAGGCGCTGTTCTCCAACCAGCCGGTACAGCAGAGCCTGGCCAGGCTGTTCTTTGAACTGGGCAGCTACCTCAAGCTCAAGGCCAGCCTGTTCGAGCCGGTGCGTACCCTCGACGTCGAGGCCACGCGCCTGGAGCTGGCCAAGCAGAACGGCAGGGTGGTGGCGGCGCTCAACGCGGCCAAGGAAATCATCCTGCACCGGGTCGGCAACAGCCAGCCCAACTCCAAGGTCAGCCGCTACCTCAAGCTGTACTTCCTGGCCCAGGACATCCATGAGCGGGTCAGTGCCTCGCACTACCCCTACAATGCGCTGACCGACGCTTTTTTCCACAGCGACGTGATGTTCCGCTGCCAGCGCCTGCTGCGAAAGCAGGGCTCATCCTGCCAGGAGCTGGCCCGCTCGATCCGCCTGCGCCAGCCCTTTGTGCTCGCCAGCGGCTACCCCGAGGCCCTGGAAGACCTCAATGCTTCGCTCGAGCACCTGCGCATCCAGAGCAACCCGGCCTGGCGCGGCCTGCTGCGCTCGCTGCGGGCGCTGGCGGCAAACCTGGCCACCCTGGACCGACTGCTCAGCGCCGCGAGCAATCCGGACAGCCTGGCCGATGCCAGCGACAGCAGCCTGCTCGACCGCTCGCCACGCAACCTCAAGGATGTGTGGAAACGCCTGCGCACCCAGCTGACGCCGACCTCGCTGCTGTTCCGCCATGCCTTACGCCTGTCGTTGGCGCTGTCGGTGGGCTATGGCATGGTGCACCTGATCCACCCGACTCAAGGCTACTGGATCATCCTCACCACACTGTTCGTCTGCCAGCCCAACTATGGCGCAACCCGGCGCAAACTGGTGCAGCGGATTTTCGGTACCGCCATCGGTCTGACCGTGGGCTGGGCGCTGTTCGACCTGTTCCCCAACCCGATCATCCAGTCGCTGTTCGCGGTGGTCGCCGGGGTGGTGTTCTTCGTCAATCGCACCACCCGCTACACCCTGGCCACGGCGGCGATCACCCTGATGGTGCTGTTCTGCTTCAACCAGATCGGCGATGGCTACGGCCTGTTCCTGCCGCGCCTGTTCGATACCCTGGTGGGCAGCCTGATCGCCATTCTCGCGGTATTCCTGTTCCTGCCCGACTGGCAAGGCCGGCGGCTGAACAAGGTGCTGGCCAACACCCTGGCCTGCGCCAGCGAGTACCTGCGTCAGATCATGCAGCAATACGCCCACGGCAAGCGCGACGACCTGGCCTATCGCCTGGCCCGGCGCAACGCGCACAACGCCGACGCGGCGCTGTCCACCACCCTGGCCAACATGCTGATGGAACCGGGGCACTTTCGTAAGGAAGCCGATGTCGGCTTCCGCTTCCTGGTGCTGTCGCACACCTTGCTCAGCTACCTCTCGGGGCTGGGGGCGCACCGCGACACGGCGCTGCCGGCCGAGGTCCACGAGCAGCTGATCGATGGCGCCGGGCGAAGCCTGGCCAGCAGCCTCGACGAAATCGCCAATGGCCTGGCGGCGCGCTTGCCGGTGGCGATCCACAGCGACGCCGAGGAAGCCCTGGCCAATGCGCTGGAGCAGATGCCGGAGGAGCTGGACGAGCATCAGCGGCTGGTGCAGACGCAACTGGCGTTGATCTGCCGGCAACTGGGGCCGTTGCGGACCTTGGCGGGGCATTTGATCAAGGAAGGTGAGCCGGCCTGAAATTCAGCCCCCTGTACCGGCCCTTTCGCGGGTAAACCCGCTCCCACAGGGAACGCATTGCACCTGAAGACGGCTCCCGACCTGTGGGAGCGGGTTTACCCGCGAAGGCATCAACACGGTACAAGATCAGAACCCATGCTGGCGCAGCAACCGGTCGTAGCTGCCGTCGGCCTTCATCGTGGCGATGGCCTTCTCGAAGCGGGCGACGATCTTCTGGTGCTCGGGATGTTTGAGGCTGACCAGGATATGCAGGCTGTTCTCGCTCAGCGGCGGGTCGACGAACGCTACCCCCTCCCGCACCGGCTGCGGCTCGCGCTGCAGGTTGTAGCGCGCCACGTACTCATCCTCCACCGCCAGGTTGACCCTCCCGGCCGCCAGCATGCGCACGGCGGACGAGAAGTTGCGCACCAGCACCTTGTTCAGGCGCTCGTCGCTGTCGAATTCGGGGGAATAGGCGTAATCGCGCACCACGGCGATGGTGTAGGGATACAGGTCGGACTGGCGCGCATAGGCGAACGCTTCACCCTCGCGCTTGAGCAGGCGGATGCGGTTGACCAGGTAGGCGTCGGAGAACTGGCCGATCAAGGTACGGTCATTGTTGTACCAAGCGTTGATCAGCACATCGTAGCGCCCCTCGCCCACGCCCATCAGCGCCCTGGCCCAGGGCACCTCCTCGAACTCGGTGGCGTAGCCGGCGCGGGTCAGCGCCGTGGTGACGATGCTGGTGGCCAGGCCGCCCCCAGGCATGCCGGTGTCGGTAAAAGGCGGCCAGCTGTCGGCCACCAGCCGCAGCTTGCCATGGGCCAGGGCAGGCCCCGCGCACAACAGCCCGAGCAAACCAAGAACGCAAAGCAGTGGCCGCATGCTCAAGTCCTTTCGCAATTGGTAACCCACGCGGTAACGGCGATCTTAACGACTACTGTTCTGGGAGCCTACACAAGGCTGATCGTTGTAGCACGCGACAATACTGTCAAATTGCCTCTATTTTGGCCGGACTGTGGATAATTTCATCGTTCAACCGCGCAGGCGTTCGAAGACCCACTGGGCAATCTGCGTATCCTGCACCGCGACACCGGTCAGGTCGGCCAAGGTGACCTCGTACTGATCCTGACGCCCCGTTCCCTGGCCGGCCAGCACCGCGCCCAGCTCCAGCAGGCGCGAAGGTTCGAACAACCCCGCCTTGAGCGCGTGGGAAACCTCGCCATAGGCACCGCACTGGGCCTGCGAGTCGACGATGATTCGCGACATCGAAGCGACCAGCGCCGCATCCAGCTCCTGCTTGCCGATGCAGTCCGCGCCGACCGCCGTGATATGGGTACCGGGACGAACCCACTCGCGCCTGAGCAACGGCTCACGTGACGGGGTAGTGGTGACGATCAGGTTGGCCGCCTGCGCGACAGCCTGCGGCTGCCCGACCGTCTGCACGCTGAAGCCCAGCGCCCGGGCATGCTCACGGTAGTCCGACAGGCCCTGCGCACTGCGCCCCCAGACAACCACCTGGCGGCAGTTCGTCAGCGGCATCAGGTACTCCAGTTGCAGGCGGGCCTGCAGACCGGTGCCAAGCATGCCGATGGCCTCGACCTCGCGAGGCGCCAGCAGGCGGGCAACAATGCGCCCGGCCAAGGCTGTGCGCACGGCGGTCAGCCAACCCTGGTCGGCCAGCCAGGCCAACGGTTCACCGGTGCGGGCCGACAGCACCAGCATCAAGCCGTCATTGCTGGGCAGGCCTTTACCCGGATTGTCGTAGAAACCACTGGAGACCTTGACCACGAAGGTTTCGCCGCCTTCGAGATACGCCGACTTGATACAGCAATCACCATTGGCCTGGGGGAACTGGAAAGTCTGCACCGGCGGGGCCTGCACCTGGCCCGCACTGTAGGCCTTGAAACCGTCCACCAGCCGCCGCTCGATCGCGTCAAGGTCGAGGCAGGCCTTGATCGCCTGCAGGTCGTGGATCTTCATGCGATGGCCTCCAGGTATTTCTCCAGCTGGATGTTGCGCCCGCACAACACCACCGCCACCTTCTTGCCCTGGTAGTGCCCGGCCAGCTGCTTCATGCCTGCCAGCGCGACGGCGGCAGCGCCTTCGATGATCCAGCGCTCGCAAGCAGCGGCATCACGCATGGCCTGCCTGATCTCGTCCTCGCTGACCAGCACGGTGCGCGTCAGCAGGCGCTGGCAAATGGGCAAGGTGACCGCGTCCGGCTCCACGCCACCGGCGGTGCCGTCGGACAGGGTGGGCAACTCTTCCATCTCGATGATCCGGCCTTGTTCGATGGAGCGTTGCAGGGTCGGCGCGTTGGCCGGCCAGCAGCCGATGATCTGCACCGACGGCGCCAGCTTGTGCAGTGCGGTGGCGATGCCGGAGACCATCCCGCCGCCGCCCACCGCGACGTACACCGCGTCCAGGTCCGGCGCCTGCTCGAACAGTTCCATGCCGATGGTCCCCTGCCCGGCGATGACCTCCAGATCGTTGTAAGGTGAGACGAATGGCTTGTTCTGACACCCAGCCTCCTCACGAGCCAGTTGCTCCGCCCCCAGCGAATCGGCCTCCAGGACCTGCACCTGCGCCCCCAGCTGACGCATCGCCTCGATCTTGGCCGGCGAGGCTTCATCGCTGACATACACCGTCACCGGCACGTCCAGCAGCTGACCGGCCAGGGCAAGCCCTTGCCCATGATTGCCCGAGGAAGCAGCGATAACCCCCCTGCTGCGTTGCGCCTCGCCCAGCAGCCGCAGCTTGTTGCTGGCGCCGCGGAACTTGAACGAACCGGTCAGCTGGAGGTGTTCGCACTTGAGATGGACGTCGCAGCCAGTCATGGCCGAGAGCGCCAGGCTGCGTGCCAGCGGTGTCACCGGCACCTGCGGGCGCAAGGCCTGATGAGCCTGGAGAATGGACTGGTACAGCTGCTCGAGCGCCAGATCGTCGATAGGCATGGGGTGGAATCTCCTCGGAAAGCGACAGGCAGGTGCCAACGCAACATGGAATAAAAATCCACCGTAGAATATTTTTCCACCAAGCACAAGCCTGGAAACTAGGCCTCCCGAGCGAGCTTCACATACTTGTAGACCGTCGCCCTGCCCATGCCGAGGATATTGGCCACGTAGTCGAACGTACCGCCGCCGCGGAAGGCACCTTCCCCGTGCAGGGCCTCGACCAGCTCGCGTTTCTGCTCCCGGCTGAGCCCGTCGAGGCTCAAGCCATGCTGCCTGAGCCAGGCATGCAGGAAGGTGTTGATGCGCTCCTGCCAGTCATCACGGAACAGCACGTCTGGTTGGGGCAGCAAGCGGCTGGCCTGGAAGAACAGGTCCAGTGCCTGCTTGGCCTGCTCCAGCACCGAGATGTTGAAGTTGATGCACAGCAGCGCCTCGGCAGCCCCTGACTCATCGACCATGACGCTGCTGATCGAACGCACTTTCTGACCGTTCCAGTTGAGCTTCTCGTAGGGCCCCAGCGGCGTTGTGGCGCTGAGCTCGCCCGGCAGATCCTCCAGCGCCGAGTCGTCGCCCAACTGCCGTCTGGAAATATTGTTGGCGATATGCACGACCGTCTGGCTGCGCAGGTCGTGGACCACCACTTCGGCATGGGGGAACAACAGGGTCGCGACACCATCGGCCATGGCGGCGTAGTTGCTGAAGCGTGTATTGGTGGCCTTGGCAGACATCGGAACATCCTGAAAATTGGGTGTATTGCTCAAAACCTGAAAACTTGCGCAGTCCCTGTGGGAGCGGGCTTGCCCGCGAACACGGGCGTAGCCCGTGCCATACAGCGCGGTGTCTGTTTCGCGGCTAAAGCCGCTCCCACAGAGGACATGGCCTGTCAGGGATAACCCAGCACGTCGCGCAGCTGGCGCAGGTGTTGGATGATCCACTGCTTGTCGATCGCCCCCCAGTCGCGGATGCGGTAGTGCCCGGCATGGTTGCGCGCCCCGGCCTGCTGCTCGAACTCGCAGACGATATCCAGGTCGGCCAGGGCGGCGATGGTGTCCTGCGCGGTGCGCCGCGGCATGCCGGTCGCTTCCATCAGCGCCGGCACGCTGGTGGCGGTCTGGCTGTCGATCAGCCAGGCCACGTAGAGGCGGCGGTAGAAGCTGCTGCGGGTCTTGCTCACTTCCGTGGTCATGGGGTGCTTGTCCCTCAGGTATTGCCCGGCAGTTCCCGATAGGTCAGGTAGACGCGCAGGTCGAATTCAAGTTGATGGTAGTCCGGCTCCATGTGCTGGCAGAGCTGGTAGAACGCCTTGCTGTGATCGCGCTCCCTCAGGTGCGCCAGCTCATGCACCACAATCATGCGCAAAAACTGCGGCGCTGCCTCGCGGAACAACGAGGCGACGCGGATTTCCTTCTTGGCCTTGAGCTTGCCGCCCTGCACCCGCGACACCGCCGTGTTCAGGCCCAATGCACGGTGGGTGAGGTCCAGGCGGTTGTCGAACAGCACCTTGTCCAGCGGCGGCGCGCTGCGCAGGTACTGCTGCTTGATTTCCTGGGCATAGCCGTACAGCGCCTTGTCGCTCTGCACGTCATGACGCTCGGGGTAGCGCTGGCGCAGGTAGTCGCCCAGGCGATCGCTGGCGATCATCTGGCGCACCTGTTCCTGCAGGTGCGGCGGATAGGCTTGCAGGTAGCGTAAGGCGGTCATGGCAGGCGTTCGGAACGAGAAGACGCGAGTTTAGCCAATCACGACGCCCATGGGAAAACCACCGGGAAGTTGCCGGCATCGCTGGCGGTCAGCGGACGGGCGACCAGGAACCCCTGCACGTAGGCGCAGCCGGCATCCTTGAGCCATTCGGCCTGGGCCTGGGTCTCCACGCCCTCGGCAATCACCGTGATGTCATAGGCCGCGCACAGGCCGATGACGCTGCGCACCAGGGCGATGTCCGCCGCCGAGTCCGGCAGTCGCGCAACCAGGTGGCGGTCAAGTTTGAGGGTGTCGATGGGCAGGTCGCGCAGCATGCGCAACGAGCAGTCACCGGCGCCGAAGTCGTCCAGCGCCACGCGTATGCCCAGCTCACGCAGGCGGTGCACCTGCTTCACCGCCGCGTCGATGTTGTACATCAGCGACGTCTCGGCCACCTCCACCTCCAACTGGGCGGGCTGCAGCTGGTGCTTGTCGATCACCTGGGCCAGTTCATCGACCAACCCGGGCATGGTGAACTGGGCGCGGCTCAGGCTGATGCCCAGCACCAGCTGCGAACCGAATCGATCACTCCAGGCATTGCGTTGCGCGGCGCCCTTGCGATAGATCCAGCTGGCCAGGCGGTTGATCAGGCGCGCCTCTTCCAACAAGGGAATGAACAGCCCGGGCGGCACATCGCCGACACTCGGGTGCTTCCACCGTAACAGCGCCTCGAAGCCGCGCAGCCGGCCATCGGCGAACGCCACCTGGGGCTGGTAGACCAGGCTGAAGTCGTTCTGCTCGATGGCCGTGCGCACGCTGTCCTCGAGCATCAGCCGCGAGCGGGCGCGGCCATTGAGCTCCTGGTCGTAGAAGCGGTACTGCTGGCGGCCGGCCTGCTTGGCCGCATACATCGCGGCATCGGCTGCCCGCAGCAGGCCTTCCACGTTGGCGCCGCAGTCAGGGTAGGTGGCGATGCCGATACTCACCCCCAGGTTGACCTCCAGGCCGTCCACCTGCTGGAAGCTCGACATCCGCTCCAGCAGCTTCTCGGCATAGCGCCCGGCTTGCTCGGGGTACGGCAGGCCATCGAACAGCGCGGTGAACTCGTCGCCACCCATCCTGGCCAGTAGCGCCTCGCTGCCCAGGCACTCCTTGAGCTGATCGGCCACCCAGCGCAGGACCTTGTCACCGGCCTCGTGGCCAAGCAGGTCGTTGATCCGCTTGAAGCCGTCCAGGTCCATGTACATCAAGGCCTTGGCCTTGTCCGAGCGCTCGTTGCGCAGCAGCGCGCTCTCGGCGGCCTGATAGAAGCCACGACGGTTGAGCAATCCGGTCAGCGGGTCAGTAACCGCCTGGTACTCGAGCTGCTGATGCAGGCTGCGCACCACCGACATGTCCAGCACCGTCACCACCATGGCCTTCTGCTCGGCGGGCAGCGGCGCGCAGGACAGCGCCACCGGCACCAGCTGACCACCGAGGGTGCGCAACTGGGCATCGTGCACGCGAAAGATCTGCCGGCCCAGGTAGGCCTGGTAGAAGTCCGACTCATGCCACAGGTTGGCGCAGGGTAGCTGGATCAGGTCGAGCATGTGCGCGCCCTGCAGCTTGTCCACCGGGGCATCGAGCAGGCGCGAGATGGCCGGGTTGGCGAAGCCGATGCAGCCCGCCTCGTCCACCACCAGGATACCCTCGGCGGCGTTCTCCAGGATCGAGGCGTTGAAGGCCCGCGCCGACTCCAGTTCACGGGTCAGACGCTGCAGCATGCGCCGGTTGCGCTGCTGCTCCAGCAGGGCTTGGACCTTGGGCTTGAGAATCTGCGGGTCGAAGGGTTTGAACAGGTAGTCCACCGCGCCGCTGGCATAGCCTTTGAGCACAGCGGCATCGGACTGTTCGTTGGCGGTGAGGAAGATGATCGGGGTCAGCCGCGTGCGTTGGCTGCCGCGCATCAGGCGGGCCACCTCGAAGCCGTCCATCTCGGGCATCTGCACGTCGAGCAGGACCAGGTCGACTTCGTGTTCGAGCAGGGTGCTCAGGGCTTCCATCCCTGAACTGGCAGTCAATACCTGCCAATCCTGGCGGGACAACAGGGCCCGCATGCTGATGAGGTTCTCCGGATAGTCGTCTACGACCAGCAGCACCGAGCTGCTTTCCGGTGATTGTGAATAAGCGCCATCCATGCTGCTTCTCTTGGTAAGTCCAACTTCGACTTGTGATTGGATCCGATTGTTACTCTAGACTCGGCACCCGAAGACGCAATGCAGGCAGATGGCTATACGCCATCGGAATTGATGTTAGCCGACTAACGGTATAAGCGGTGGAGAGGCGACGTACGGGACGCGCAAACCAGCAGGCACAAAAAAGCCCGCATCACTGCGGGCTTTTTTTGTTGAACGGTGCCGGATCAGTTGATCTTGGCGGCCAGTTCACCCTTGGCGTAACGCTGGAACATGCCTTCCAGGGAGATCGGCTTGATCTTCGAGGCGTTGCCGGCGGTACCGAAGGCTTCGTAGCGAGCGATGCACACGTCGCGCATGGCCTTGACGGTTTCACCGAAGAACTTGCGTGGGTCGAACTCGCTTGGGTTGGTCGCCATCAGACGACGCATGGCACCGGTCGAGGCCAAGCGCAGGTCGGTGTCGATGTTGACCTTGCGCACGCCGTACTTGATGCCTTCGACGATTTCTTCGACCGGCACGCCGTAGGTTTCTTTGATGTCGCCACCGTACTGATTGATGATCGCCAGCCACTCTTGCGGCACCGAGGAGGAACCGTGCATCACCAGGTGGGTGTTGGGGATGCGCTTGTGGATTTCCTTGATGCGATCGATCGCCAGGATGTCACCGGTTGGCGGCTTGGTGAACTTGTAGGCGCCGTGGCTGGTGCCGATGGCGATGGCCAAGGCATCGACCTGGGTCTTCTTGACGAAGTCGGCGGCTTCTTCCGGGTCGGTCAGCATCTGGCTGTGGTCCAGGATGCCTTCGGCGCCAACGCCATCTTCCTCGCCGGCCTGGCCGGTTTCCAGGCTGCCCAGGCAGCCCAGCTCACCTTCCACCGACACGCCGCAGGCGTGGGCGAACGCCACGGTCTGCTGGGTGACGCGGACGTTGTAGTCATAGTCGGACGGGGTCTTGCCGTCTTCCTTCAGCGAGCCGTCCATCATCACCGAGCTGAAGCCCAGCTGGATCGAGCGCTGGCACACGTCAGGGCTGGTGCCATGGTCCTGGTGCATGCACACCGGGATGTGCGGGAACTCTTCGATGGCGGCCAGGATCAGGTGGCGCAGGAACGGGGCACCAGCGTACTTGCGGGCGCCGGCCGAGGCCTGGACGATGACCGGAGAGTCGGTGGCGTCGGCGGCTTCCATGATCGCGCGCATCTGCTCGAGGTTGTTGACGTTGAAAGCCGGAACGCCGTAGCCGAACTCGGCGGCGTGGTCCAGCATCTGGCGCATGCTAATGAGTGCCATTGTGTATCTCTCTCCCGACAAGCGTCGTTTGTTTCATGCAAGCCTGCCGCAGGGGCGGTTGCTGTTCAAGTAGTGTGGGCCATCTACGTGGCCCGGCCAGTCACGGTGCCTTGCAGCCCCGCCCAATCAGATCGTTGGTCGCCACCCAGTACACCAGGCCTTCTTCACCTTTGGTGTGGAAGGCCAGCATGCCATCGCTGTACAGCGCGCCGGAGGCACCCGGCTCGGCCTTGAGCCGATGGACCTGGTCGCCACCGCCGAGACGGACATCGACCGCGTCCTGCTGCGCGTCGGCGAATCGCCACAGCACTTCGGCCTGGCTGTCGCAGACCCAGCGGGTCCAGTTATCCGCCGGGGCGGGTTTGGCAGGCTGCAACAGCGAGCAGCCTGCCAGGGTCGCCAGGGCCAATGCGGCCAGAAGCGCTTTCATCCTAAAACCTCGTCATGGGTCCGCTGCGCGGCCCTTCGCGGGTAAACCCGCTCCCACAAGGTCAGTGCATTCCCTGTGGGAGCGGGTTTACCCGCAAAGGGCTGCGCAGCAGCCCCTCTTCCAAGACCACAAAACCCAGGCGTGGTTGCCAGCCACCCGATCAAGGGCAGCCCACGGCCTTGCGCTGGTGTTCGTCGTCGTACTTTTCCAGGCCGTCCGGCCCCAGGCGCTTGTTGATCACCGGTGCCGTCTCCGCCTGCCACTGGGACTGGTAGCAACCGCCCTTGGGCGGCTGCGCCGGATCGGCTTCGCTGCCCTTGTTGCCGGCGCAGGCGCCCAGCAACAAGGCCACGATCATCACAGGCAATTGCTTGACCATCAGGTCGCTCCCTTTGCCAGGCGCCTTCACGCTCAGGCCTTGGCCCGCTCTTCCAGGATTGCCACGGCAGGCAGGACCTTGCCTTCGACGAACTCGAGGAACGCGCCGCCACCGGTAGAAATGTAGGAGATATCGGCACCCACGCCATACTTGTCGATGGCCGCCAGGGTGTCACCGCCACCGGCGATGGAGAACGCGGCGCTGTCGGCGATGGCCTTGGCCAGGACCTTGGTGCCGTTGCCAAACTGGTCGAACTCGAACACACCGACCGGACCGTTCCACAGGATAGTCTTCGAGGTCTTCAGCAACTCGGCGAACTGCTCGGCGGTCTTTGGACCGATGTCCAGGATCATGTCGTCGGCGGCCACGTCGGCGATCGCCTTGACGGTGGCTTCGGCGCTTTCGGCGAACTCCTTGGCGACCACCACGTCCACCGGCAGCGGTACGCTGACCTTGGCGGCGATGGCCTTGGCGGTCTCGACCAGGTCAGGCTCGTACAGCGACTTGCCGACCGGGTGACCGGCGGCGGCGAGGAATGTGTTGGCGATGCCGCCACCGACGATCAGCTGGTCGCAGACCGTGCTCAGGCTGTTCAGCACGTCCAGCTTGGTGGAGACCTTGGAGCCGGCAACGATGGCCGCCATCGGCTTGGCCGGTGCCTTCAGGGCCTTGCCCAGGGCATCCAGCTCGGCTGCCAGCAGGGGGCCTGCGGCAGCGACCTTGGCGAATTTGGCGACGCCATGGGTGGAGCCTTCGGCGCGGTGGGCGGTGCCGAAGGCGTCCATCACGAACACATCGCACAGGGCGGCGTATTTCTGCGCCAGCTCGTCGGCGTTCTTCTTCTCGCCCTTGTTGAAGCGCACGTTTTCGAACAGCACCAGGTCACCGGCCTGCACCTGAACGCCGTCGAGGTAGTCGGCGACCAGCGGCACGTCGCGGCCCAGGGACTTGCCCAGGTAGTCGGCAACCGGCTTGAGGCTGTTCTCGGCAGAGAACTCGCCTTCGGTCGGGCGGCCCAGGTGCGAGCAGACCATCACCGCCGCGCCCTTCTCCAGGGCCAGCTTGATGGTCGGCAGCGCTGCCAGGATACGCGCGTCGCTGGCCACCACACCGTCCTTCACAGGGACGTTGAGGTCTTCGCGGATCAGTACGCGCTTACCTTGCAGGTCGAGGTCGGTCATCTTCAACACGGTCATGAATGCAGTCCTTCAGGGCTGTTTGCTGCGGGTTGGGTGTACGACGTGCAGATAGTGTTCGGCAACGTCGAGCATACGGTTGGCAAACCCCCATTCGTTGTCGAACCAGGCCAGCAGGTTCACCAGGCGGGGGCCTGAGACACGGGTCTGGCTGGCATCGACGATGGCCGAATGCGGGTCATGGTTGAAATCACAACTGGCGTGGGGCAGCTCGGTGTAGGCCAGCAAGCCTTTCAGCGGGCCGTCCAGGGCGGCCTCGCGCAGCACCCGGTTGACTTCCTCGGTGGTGGTATCGCGGGAAGTCTGCAGGGTGATGTCCAGGCACGAGACGTTTACCGTCGGCACGCGTACCGCTTTGGCCTGGATTCGCCCGGCAAGTTCCGGCAGCAGGCGTTCGATACCCCGGGCCAGGCCCGTGGAAACCGGAATCACCGACTGGAACGCCGAACGGGTGCGGCGCAGGTCTTCGTGGTGGTAGGCGTCGATCACCGGCTGGTCGTTCATCGCCGAGTGGATGGTGGTGATCTGCACGTACTCGATGCCAAAAGCCTGGTCCAGCACGCGCAACAGCGGCACGCCGCAGTTGGTGGTGCAGGAGGCGTTGGACACCAGCAGCTCGCTGCCGGTCAGGCAATCCTGGTTGACGCCGTAGACCACCGTGGCGTCGATGTCCGCCTCGCTGGCCATGGGCTGGGAAAACAGCACCCGCGGCGCGCCGGCGTCGAGGAAGCGCTGGCCGTCGGCACGGGTGTGGTAGGCACCGGAGCATTCCAGCACCAGGTCGATGTCCAGGGCGGCCCAGTCGATGCCTTCCGGGGTGGCGCTGCGCAGTACTTTCACGCAGTCGCCATTGATATGCAGACAGTCGCCGTCGACCTTCACCTCGCCGGGGAAACGCCCGTGGGTGGAGTCGAAGCGCGTCAGGTATTCCAGGCTGGCCTGGTCGGCCAGGTCGTTCAGCGCGACGATCTCGAAACCGGCCTTCGCCCCCCGCTCGAACAGTGCGCGCAGGACACAGCGGCCGATGCGGCCGTAACCGTTGAGTGCAACTTTGTAGGGACGCGGGTGGGGCATAGGTAGCTCTTGAACTCCGGCGGTTGAACGGGGCCGCTGCGCGGCCCATTCGCGGCACAAGGCCGCTCCTACAGGAAACGGCGTGCGCAATGCCCTGTAGGAGCGGCCTTGTGCCGCGAACGAGGGCCAAAGGCCCTCGCCTTACCTGTATCAGTCTTCCAGCAGCTCTTCGGCGGTACCCAGGATGTTGTCCAGGGTGAAGCCGAACTCCTCGAACAGCGCGCTGGCCGGGGCCGACTCGCCGTAGGTGGTCATGCCGATCACGCGGCCTTCGAGGCCGACGTACTTGTACCAGAAGTCGGCGTGAGCGGCTTCGATGGCGATACGCGCGCCAACTTCCAGCGGCAGTACCGACTGCTTGTAGGCTGCGTCCTGGGCGTCGAACACGCTGGTGCTCGGCATCGACACGACGCGGACCTTGCGGCCGTCCGCGGTCAGCTTGTCGAAGGCTTGAACGGCCAGGCCCACTTCGGAGCCGGTGGCGATCAGGATCAGCTCAGGCTCGCCGGCGCAGTCCTTGAGCACGTAACCGCCACGGGCGATATCGGCGATCTGCTGGGCGTCGCGGGTCTGGTGCTGCAGGTTCTGGCGCGAGAAGATCAGCGCCGACGGGCCGTCCTTGCGCTCCAGGGCGGCTTTCCAGGACACGGCGGATTCCACCGCATCGGCCGGACGCCAGGTGTCCAGGTTCGGCGTGCTGCGCAGGCTGGTCAGCTGCTCGATTGGCTGGTGGGTCGGACCGTCTTCGCCCAGGCCGATGGAGTCGTGGGTGTAGACGTGGATCACGCGCTGCTTCATCAGCGCCGACATGCGTACGGCGTTGCGGGCGTATTCCATGAACATCAGGAAGGTGGCGCCGTAAGGCACCAGGCCGCCGTGCAGGGCGACGCCGTTCATGATGGCGGTCATGCCGAACTCGCGCACGCCGTAGAACACGTAGTTGCCGCTGGCATCGTTGGCTTCGACGCCCTTGCAGCCTTTCCACAGGGTCAGGTTGGAGCCGGCGAGGTCGGCGGAGCCACCGAGGAACTCTGGCAGCAGCGGACCGAAGGCGTTCAGGGTGTTCTGGCTGGCCTTACGGCTGGCGATGGTCTCGCCCTTTGCAGCAACTTCGTTGATGTAGGCCTGGGCCTTCTCGGAGAAGTCGGCCGGCAGGTCGCCGGCGGCGCGGCGCTTGAACTCGGCAGCCAGCTCAGGATAGGCCTTGGCGTAGGCGTCGAAGCGCTGGTTCCACTCGGCTTCGACCTTGGCGCCAGCTTCCTTGGCATCCCACTCGGCCTTGATGTCGGCCGGGATTTCGAACGGGCCGTGGTTCCAGTTCAGTTCCTTGCGGGCCAGGGCGATTTCGTCGTTGCCCAGCGGTGCGCCGTGGCAGTCTTCCTTGCCCTGCTTGTTCGGCGAGCCGAAGCCGATGATGGTCTTGCAGCAGATCAGGGTCGGACGGTCGCTCTTGCGCGCGGTCTCGATGGCGGTCTTGATCTCGTCGGCGTCGTGGCCGTTGACGTTGCGGATCACCAGCCAGTTGTAGGCTTCGAAGCGCGCCGGGGTGTTGTCGGTAAACCAGCCGTGGACTTCGCCGTCGATGGAGATGCCGTTGTCGTCGTAGAAGGCGACCAGCTTGTTCAGGCCCAGGGTGCCGGCCAGCGAGGCGACTTCATGGGAGATGCCTTCCATCATGCAGCCGTCGCCGAGGAACACGTAGGTGTTGTGGTCGACGATGTCGTGGCCTTCACGGTTGAACTGGGCACCCAGCACTTTTTCCGCCAGGGCGAAGCCCACGGCGTTGGCCAGGCCTTGGCCCAGCGGGCCGGTGGTGGTCTCGACGCCCGGGGTGTAACCGAACTCCGGGTGGCCCGGGGTGCGGCTGTGCAGCTGGCGGAAGGCCTTGAGGTCGTCGATGGTGACGTCGTAGCCGGTCAGGTGCAGCAGCGAGTAGATCAGCATCGAGCCGTGGCCGTTGGACAGCACGAAGCGGTCGCGGTCGGCAAAGCTTGGGTTGCTCGGGTTGTGCTTCAGGTAATCGCGCCAAAGCACTTCGGCGATATCCGCCATACCCATGGGGGCACCTGGGTGGCCGCTGTTGGCCTTTTGCACGGCATCCATGCTGAGGGCACGAATGGCGTTGGCACGTTCACGACGGCTGGGCATCGCTGAGTCTCCTGGGGCTTGAAATAGGTGGTGAAGCGAAAAAAGGCGGCCATTTTCGCCCACAGGGGGGGCCGGGGGCAATGACGTATGGTCGCAGTCGGGTTTTTTTCCTGTGTTTGTTCGGCAATTTGGGTGAAAACAGCGGGATTGCCGTCGACTTCTTCGCGGGTAAACCCGCTCCCACAGGTCTGCGCGATCTCTGTGGGAGCGGGTTTACCCGCGAAGAGGCCCGCACAGGCGAACCGATCCTCCGCCCATCGACCAATATCAAAACTTTTTGATATTGGTCTTGCTAGGGTAACGATGCCTGTCTAGACTCCCGCCCCATGAACCTCAATGCGCCCATCACCCCACAACGCAGCGACGAGCTGGCCGCCCTGTGCAAGGCCGGCGGCGACCCCCTGCGCCTGAACGTGCTGCGCGCATTGGCCAATGATTCGTTCGGCGTGCTGGAGCTGGCGCAGATCTTCGACATCGGTCAGTCGGGCATGAGCCATCACCTGAAGGTGCTGGCCCAGGCCGAGCTGGTGGCGACCCGCCGCGAAGGCAACGCGATCTTCTACCGCCGCGCCCTGCCCGACAGCCAGCGCCTGGGCGGCCGTCTGCATTCGGCGCTGCTCGAGGAGGTCGACGACCTCGCCCTGCCTCAAGCAGTGCAGGCTCGCATCGCCCAGGTCCAGCAGCGTCGCGCCGCCACCAGCCAGGATTTCTTCCTGCGCGTGGAAGAGAAGTTCCGCGCCCAGCAGGACCTGATCGCCGGCCTGCCGCAGTACCGCGAAAGCCTGCTGGCACTGCTCGACAAGCTGAGCTTCGACGCGGGCGCCAGCGCCCTGGAGGTCGGCCCCGGCGACGGCGGTTTCTTGCCCGACCTGGCCAGGCGCTTCGAGCAGGTCACGGCCATGGACAACAGCCCGACCATGCTCGAGCTGGCCCGCCAGGTCTGCGAGCGCAACGAATTGAGTAACGTAAACCTGCAGTTGGCCGATGCACTGGGTGCAACGGATGTGGAAGCCGACTGCGTTGTGCTGAACATGGTCCTGCACCATTTCAGCGACCCGGCCCAGGCCCTGCGCCTGCTGGCCAGACGGGTGAAGGCGGGCGGCAGCCTGCTGGTCACCGAGCTGTGCAGCCATGACCAGGGGTGGGCCCGCGAAGCCTGCGGCGACCTGTGGCTTGGCTTCGAGCAGGACGACCTGGCCCGTTGGGCCAACGCGGCAGGGCTGGCCCCCGGGGACAGCCTCTACGTGGGCTTGCGTAACGGTTTCCAGATCCAGGTCCGGCACTTCCAGCGGACCACTGGCGACATACAACATCGGTAAATTTCAGGAACCCATCGAGATGAG
This sequence comes from Pseudomonas sp. DVZ6, assembly GCF_024259445.1. Lineage (NCBI taxonomy): Bacteria > Pseudomonadati > Pseudomonadota > Gammaproteobacteria > Pseudomonadales > Pseudomonadaceae > Pseudomonas > Pseudomonas sp. DVZ6. Next base: position 59,235 of record NZ_JANCLM010000009.1, on the reverse strand, counting down.
CGAATACTCCCTTTTCACCTCCGAGTCCGTGTCCGAAGGGCATCCGGACAAGATCGCCGACCAGATCTCCGACGCGGTGCTGGACGCCATCATCGCCCAGGACAAGTACGCCCGCGTGGCCTGCGAGACCCTGGTCAAGACTGGTGTCGCCATCATCGCCGGTGAAGTCACCACCTCGGCCTGGGTCGACCTGGAAGAGCTGGTGCGTAAAGTGATCATCGACATCGGCTACAACAGCTCCGACGTCGGCTTCGACGGTGCCACCTGCGCCGTGATGAACATCATCGGCAAGCAGTCGGTGGATATCGCCCAGGGTGTCGATCGCTCGCGCCCTGAAGACCAGGGTGCCGGCGATCAGGGCCTGATGTTCGGCTACGCCAGCAACGAGACCGACGTGCTGATGCCGGCGCCGATCTGCTTCTCGCACCGTCTGGTCGAGCGCCAGGCCGAAGCGCGCAAGTCCAAGCTGCTGCCATGGCTGCGCCCGGACGCCAAGTCGCAGGTCACCTGCCGCTACGAAAACGGCAAGGTAGTCGGTATCGATGCCGTGGTGCTGTCGACCCAGCACAACCCTGAGGTTTCGCAGAAAGACCTGCAGGAAGCGGTGATGGAGCTGATCGTCAAGCACACCCTGCCGGCCGAGCTGCTGCACAAGGACACTCAGTACCACATCAACCCGACCGGCAACTTCATCATCGGTGGCCCGGTGGGCGACTGCGGCCTGACCGGCCGCAAGATCATCGTCGACAGCTACGGCGGCATGGCCCGCCACGGCGGTGGCGCGTTCTCCGGCAAGGACCCGTCCAAGGTCGACCGTTCCGCCGCCTACGCCGGCCGCTACGTGGCCAAGAACATCGTTGCCGCGGGCCTGGCCGAGCGCTGCGAGATCCAGGTGTCCTACGCCATCGGCGTAGCCCAGCCGACCTCCATCTCGATCAACACCTTCGGTACCGGCAAGGTCTCCGACGACAAGATCGTGCAGCTGGTGCGCGAGTGCTTCGACCTGCGTCCGTACGCCATCACCACCATGCTCGACCTGCTGCATCCGATGTACCAGGAAACCGCCGCCTACGGTCACTTCGGCCGTACGCCGCAGCAGAAGACCGTCGGCGACGACACCTTCACCACCTTCACCTGGGAGCGCACCGACCGCGCCGCCGCCCTGCGCGACGCCGCTGGCCTGTAAGCCTCCTACAGCAGTACCGGAAAGCCCCTGCCGAGTGATCGGCAGGGGCTTTTTTGTGACATATGGGCTGACAAATGCCCACCGTCGCCCACGCCGTCACCCGCCTAGGCTGAGAACTCCTTCCCGCCTTGCAAGGATGCCGGCCATGCCATTACTGCTGATAGTCGTAGCGCTGCTGTTGCACCACCCCGTTGTCCTGGCGGGTGTGTGCCCGGCCTGGGACTCGGCGCAGGCCGAGGCCGAGGTCGCCCGGCTGCGCGCCACCCTCGCCCACTGGGACGACCAGTACCATCGCCAGGGTATCGCCCTGGTGGCCGACGAACTCTACGATCAAAGCCGCCAGCACCTGCTGGAGCTTCAAGCCTGCTTTGGTCTTTCCCACGACGACGCTCCGCTGGCGAGCGCCCGCGGCACTATCCCCCATCCGATCCCCCATACCGGTGTCGACAAGCTTGCCGACGAGCAGGCCGTAGCCCGCTGGCTGCTGGGCAAACGCGACATCTGGATGCAGCCGAAGGTCGACGGCGTCGCGGTGTCACTGATCTACCGCCAGGGCCAACTGACAGGCCTGCTCAGCCGTGGCGACGGCACACTAGGGCACGACTGGAGCCGGCACATCCCGGCGCTGAGCGGTATCGTGCGACAACTTTCCCAACCTTTGGACAGTGTGTTCCAGGGTGAGCTGTACTGGCGCCTGGACCACCACGTGCAAGCAGAAGCAGGCAGCGCCAACGCCCGCGGCTCCGTCGCCGGGCTGCTGGCACGCAAGCGGATGACCGAGGAACAAGGCGCGGGCATCGGCCTGTTCGTCTGGGACTGGCCGCACGGCCCGGACAACCAGGCCGAACGCCTGGCGCAGCTGACAGCGCTTGGTTTTCCGAACAGTCAACGCTTGAGCGTGGCCATCGAGGATGTCGCCGAGGTTGCGCGCTGGCGTCAGCACTGGTACCGCTCGCCCCTGCCCTTCGCCAGCGACGGCGTGATCCTGCGCCAGGACAGCCGCCCCGCAGCACAGCGCTGGCGCGCCCAGGCGCCCTACTGGATCGCTGCCTGGAAATACCCGTTCGCCCAGGCGCTGGCGCAGGTCAGGGAGGTGCAGTTCCGAATCGGCCGTACCGGGCGCATCACACCCTTGCTGCTGTTGCAGCCGCTGACCCTGGACGATCGCCGGATCAGCCAGCTCAGCCTTAGCTCGCTGGCGCGCTGGAGGCAGCTGGACGTCCGGCCCGGTGACCAGATCGCGGTCAGCCTGGCCGGCATGACCATCCCACGCCTGGAAAGCGTGGTGCATCGCGCCGCCCGGCGTCCCGAGGTTCAGGCTCCGGATCCGTCTGTTTATAACGCCTTCAGTTGCTGGCAGGTCGACGATGGCTGCCAGCAGCAGTTCCTTGCCCGCCTGGCCTGGCTGGGCGGCAAGCAGGGACTGGACCTGCCGGGCCTGGGGACCGAAACCTGGAAACGTCTTGTCGAAAGTGGCCATATCGTGCAGTTGACCGATTGGCTGAACCTCGATCAGAAACAGCTGCTCGAGGTACCCGGGATCGCCCAGGCACGGGCCAGGCAATTGCAGACTGCTTTCTCTCAGGCCCGCCAGCAGCCGTTCAAACGCTGGCTGCGAGGCCTCGGCGTACCCGCACCGTCCAGCCTGCAAATGGGCCCCGACTGGCACACACTGGCATCCAGAAACATAGAGCAATGGCTTGCCGAACCTGGCGTCGGACCTGGTCGAGCAGAGCAATTGCAGGCTTTTTTCGCCCACGAGCGGGTTCAGGAGCTGGCCCGAAACCTGCGCACCCATGCAATCGAGGGTTTCTAATTTGCGCAGATCAAGGCAGCATTTCGTTTTCTGCTGCCCAGCCTCGAATGGAGCCCTCGATGAAACTGCTTTCGTCCCTCGCCCTGTCTACCCTGCTCGGTTTCGCCGCCAGCCCGCTGCTGGCCGCCGCAGAGCAGCCGGGCCTGACCGGTTGCGCGGCCAAGCGCCAGGCCATCAGCGAACAGATCGAACAAGCCCGCGCCCATGGCAACAGCGACCAGCAGGCGGGGCTGGAAAAAGCCTTGAGCGAAGTCACCGAACACTGCACCGATGCCGGCCTGCGCAAGGAGCGCGAGCAGAAGGTGCTCGACGCTCGCCATGAAGTGAACCAGCGCACCAAGGACCTGGACAAGGCCATGAAGAAGGGCGACGCGGAGAAGATCAACAAGCGCAAGGACAAGCTGGCCGAGGCGAAGAAGGAGCTGCAGGAGGCCGTGGACGAGCTCGAACGCTAGTCGACCGGTCTTATGTGTACGAACCGTGGGAGCGGGCTTGCCCCGCGATGACGTCAGCCCAGGCAACGTCACTGGCCGATCCGGCGCCATCGTGGGGCAAGCCCGCTCCCACGAGCCCGCACCCACAACGGCCCACTCGCTCAGTGATTGCGAAACTCGCTATGACAGGCCTTGCACGCCGCCTCGACCTTGTCCATCGGCGCCTTCACCTGCGCCACGTCCAGCGGCTGGGCACGGGTCACCGCGACCAGTTCGCCAGTGACGCCCTCCAGTTGCCGGGCCAGGTCCTGGAACCGCGCCTGGCGCTGCCAGACCTCGGCCCGCGCGCTGCTGTCACCCTCATCGCGCACCTGCGGGAAGTGCTGCCACGGCGCGTGGGCCAGGCTGTCCAGCTTCGCCGCGCCATCGGCGAACTTCACGCCGTCGAAGGGCAAGCGCCCGCGCAGCATGCCCCCCATGTCTTCGCTGGTCTTGAGCATCTGCTTGAAGATCGCCTTGCGCTGGCCCAGCGGCGAGTTGGGATCAACGCCGTCACAGGCACTCAGGGCAAGGGCGGCAAGCAGTACTACGGTCAATCGCTTGAACATCACGGTCTCTTCGGCCAGGAAAACGGGCGGCCAGTATCACCGCCTCGCGGGCAAAGACCAATAGCCACACAGAAAACAGGGGCGAATCTTCACGCTTTGCCCCACACAGGACCGACAACATGAAATCTGCATTGCGCCATCTCGCCTGGGCACTGCCTGCCCTGGCGCTCCTGGCCGGCTGCAACGGCGGCGAAAGCGCCAAGCCCGAACCCCACGCCATCGCCACCTACGTGCCCGCCAACTTCAAGGACCTGCCCCAGGTCAGCGACGACGACCTGCTGGCCGGCTTCTACGCCTGGCGCAGCGGTTGCGAGAAGCTCAGGCGCGACCCGGTGTGGGCCGCCACCTGCGAAGCAGCGGGCTCGGCCACGGCCAATGCCGCCCAGGTGCGCACCTTCCTCGAACAGAATCTACAGGTCTATGGCCTGCGTTCGGCGCAGAACAGCGCCAACGGCCTGATCACCGGCTATTACGAGCCGGTCTACCCCGGCAGCCTGGCCCGCACCGACAGAGCGCAGGTCCCGGTGTATGGCGTGCCCGAGGACATGATCGTGGTCGACCTGGCCGGCGTGTACCCCGAGCTAAAGGGCAAACGCCTGCGCGGGCGCCTCGACGGGCGGGTGCTCAAGCCCTACGACACCGCCGAGGTGATCAACCGCGACGGCGCCAAGGCGCCGGTACTGGCCTGGCTGACCGACCCGATGGACCTGCAGTTCCTGCAGATACAGGGCTCGGGCCGTATCCAGCTGGAGAACGGCCGCCAGTTGCGCCTGGGCTACGCCGACCAGAACGGCCACCCGTACCGGCCGATCGGCCGCTGGCTGGTTGAGCAGGGGCAGTTGCCGAAGGAAGAGGTGACCATGGGCAGCATCCACGCCTGGGCCCAGGCCAACCCGCAGCGTGTGCCCGAGCTGCTGGCCAGCAACCCAAGCTACGTGTTCTTCAGCACCCGCCCGGACAGCAACGAGGGGCCGCGCGGCTCGCTCAACGTGCCGCTGACCGCGGGCTACAGCGTGGCGATCGACCGCAAGGTAATCCCCCTTGGCAGCCTGCTCTGGCTGTCCACCACCCGCCCGGACGGCAGCCCGGTGGTGCGCCCGGTCGGCGCCCAGGACACCGGCGGCGCCATCACCGGCGAAGTGCGCGCGGACCTGTTCTGGGGCACCGGCCCCGAGGCCGGCGAACTGGCGGGGAACATGAAGCAGCAAGGGCAGATCTGGATGCTGTGGCCCAAGGGGCAGCCTTTGCCAGAAGTACCAAAGGTTCCTTGATGGCTGCATGCGCCCTGTAGGAGCGGCCTTGTGCCGCGAAAGGGGCGCGCTACAGACATCGCAGGGCCCGCTTCGCGGGCCTTTCGCGGCACAAGGCCGCTCCTACAACAATCAGCGCAGACCGGCAGATTTTCTCAAGTCAGATGGACACCACGAAGAACGCCACGATCAGCGCCATCCCGACGAACCACACCAGCGAGCGCAACACTGCCCAGTCGGCCAGATAGCAGATGATGTAAAGCAAGCGGCTGGTGATGTACACCACCCCAAGCACATCCTGGGTCACCTGCTCGGCATTGCCGACGATGTCGGCCACCAGAACCGCCGCGGCAAACGCGGGAAACGCCTCGTAGCCATTCAATTGGGCAGCATGGGCACGCCGTGGCAGCCCTTCGAGCTTGTCCAGAAACGCACGCGGGTCGTGATTGGCACGCAGGCCAAAATACCCGCTGCTGAGTTTGGCGATCAATGCACACAGCGGTGGCAGGACCAGCGCGACGAGAATGCACCACAGGGCAACGGTCATCTACAGGACTCCTTGTTCACAGAGGATCGGTCAGAGCTTCATCACCAGCATGCCAGCCAGGACCAGCCCGCAAGCTAGGAGTCTCGGCCCGCCAAAAGGTTCTTTGAGGTAGCGCATGCCCAGCAGCACCACGAGGATCACGCTCAGCTCACGCAGCGCCGCCGCCTCGGCGACCGACCCCAGGTGCATGGCCCACAGCACCAGAGCGTAGCTCAGCAGCACGCACAGCCCCACCGCCAACCCCAACCGCCACTGGGTGCGCCAGAACAGCGCGAATTGCGGCCCGCGGGCAACGCCGGCCAGCAGCGGGAACGGCCAGGCACTGAGCAGGGTCAGCCATACCAGGTAGTCCATGGGCTTGCCCCACAGGCGAACAGCTTGGCCATCGAACCAGGTGTAGCAACCGATGCACAGGCCAATCAGCGCCACCACCGGCAGCATCGACCAGGGCAGGCGATCACCGCCACCACCCTGCCACAGCAGGCAGGCCATACCGCAGGGGATCAGGAGGATGCCGATGATCTGCTGCTGGCTGAGCGACTCGCCGGCGAAGGCCAGGGTCAAGCCCAGGACCACCAACGGCGACAGGCCACGCATCAGCGGATAGACCAGGCCCAGGTCGCCCACTTTGTAGGCTTTTATCAACAGGTAGCGATACAGCTGTTCGGCAAGCGCCGAAGCCAGCAGCCAGGGCCAGATGCTGGCAGGGGGAAACTCGACGAACGCCACCGCCAGAACGGCGAAGACCAGTGCCACAAGGTCCATGCTGGCGATCACCAGCAGGCGTTCGGCGCTGAATTTGATCAGGGTGTTCCAGGTCGCGTGGAGCAGGGCTGCGACCAGTACCAGGGAGGTTGCCAACACGCGGGATTCCTTGCGCAAAGACCAGGCGACACCTCGCACTATAACGGTTTGCTGTTGCTTGTAGGCATCGTGGGAGCGCCTGCCGCCCGACTTGAGGAACGATTCCGACAAAACCGGTCATAAGGTGTGTCCCGAACCCCGCGCCAGGTCATCAAAGAACTGCCCGAGCCACTCGGGAAACGACTTGGAAGCCACTGTTACAGGATTCGGGATGCTTGAATTAGTTGCCGCGTTTATCTGCCTCACCACCCTCCTCACCTATGTGAACTACCGCTTCATCGGCCTGCCGCCGGCCATCGGCGTGATGGTCACCGCACTGCTGTTCTCCCTGATGCTGCAGGGCCTGAGCCTGATCGGCTTTCCTGGCCTGGAAGAGCGCGTCGAAGGCCTGATGAACCAGATCGACTTCAATGACCTGCTGATGCACTGGATGCTGTCGTTCCTGCTGTTCGCCGGCGCCCTGCACGTCAACCTCGCCGACCTGCGCAGCTACCGCTGGCCGATCGGACTCTTGGCCACGATCGGCGTGCTGATCGCCACCGTGGTGATCGGCTACCTGGCGCACTGGGTGTTCGCCCTGTTCGGCTGGAACGTGCCGCTGATCTACTGCCTGCTGTTCGGCGCGCTGATCTCGCCGACCGACCCGATCGCCGTGCTCGGCGCGTTGCGTACCGCCAACGCCTCCAAGCCGCTGAAGACCACCATCGTCGGCGAGTCGCTGTTCAACGACGGCACCGCGGTGGTGGTGTTCACCGTGCTGCTAGGCATCATCCAGCTGGGCGAGACGCCGAGCGTGTCCGACACCGCCCTGCTGTTCGCCCGCGAAGCCATCGGCGGGGTGGTGTTCGGCGGGGTGATCGGCTACGCGACCTACCGCATGATCAAGAGCGTCGAGCAGTACCAGGTCGAGGTCATGCTGACCCTGGCGCTGGTGATCGGCGGCTCGGCCATGTGCTACGAGCTGCACGTCTCGGCGCCGATCGCCATGGTGGTGGCCGGCCTGATCATCGGCAACCTGGGGCGCAACCTGGCGATGAACGACATGACCCGCCGCTACATGGACGGTTTCTGGGAACTGATCGACGACATGCTCAACGCCCTGCTGTTCGCCCTGATCGGCCTGGAGCTGTTGCTGCTGCCGTTCAACTGGCTGCACCTGGCGGCCGGTGGCGTGCTGGCGGTGGCGGTGCTGGCCTCGCGCCTGCTGACCGTGGCGCCGGCCATCGTGTTGCTGCGCCGCTGGCGGACCGTGCCGCAAGGCACCATCCGCGTGCTGACCTGGGGAGGCCTGCGCGGTGGCGTGTCGGTGGCCCTGGCGCTGTCGCTGCCACAGGGCGATGAGCGTGACCTGCTGCTGTCGATCACCTACATCGTGGTGCTGTCGTCGATCCTGGTGCAGGGTCTGACGGTCGGCAAGGTGGTACGCAAGGTCAGCACACAGCCTTGAAAAGGCCGGGACCGCTTTGCGGCCCTTCGCGGCACAAGGCCGCTCCTACAGGGGATTGCGTTCTTCTGTAGGAGCGGCCTTGTGCCGCGAAGGGCTGCAGAGCAGCCCCCGAGAATTACTCCACGGCGCTGTCCGGGAACTGATCCTGGATGTACTTGATCTCGGTACGCCCGTGCGGCGCCGGCTGGCCATCCTCGCCCAGGTTGACGAAGACCATCTTGTCTACGGTCAGGATCGCCCTGCGAGTGATCTTGTTGCGCACTTCGCACTTGAGGGTGATCGAGGTGCGGCCGAACTCGGTGGCGGTGATGCCCAGCTCGATGATGTCGCCCTGGCGCGAGGCGCTGACGAAGTTGATCTCGGAAATGTACTTGGTCACCACACGCTGGTTGCCCAGCTGGACGATGGCGTAGATCGCCGCCTCCTCGTCGATCCAGCGCAGCAGGCTGCCGCCGAACAGGGTGCCGTTGGGGTTGAGGTCTTCGGGTTTTACCCATTTGCGGGTGTGAAAGTTCATCTGTACTCCTGGCCTGCGGCCTCATGAACATCGAGCGGCGAACGGCGGATCAGCCGTCCGACCACGTCCTACATGGTAGCCCCATTGATTTGCGTCAACCATGTCCACGCCCTACGACCATTGGTCAGTATCCGCGCAACGCGGTTTGACACCCACCCCCACGGATCTAGCCTGACCCCTGTGATCCGCAGATCACTCCAGGTGGTCGGACAACCGGAACTTGGCATACCGTGCGGCAGTACCGGCATTCGCAGGAAGCGAGGCTCCGGGCAGTGCCAGTGGAGAGCGACTGAGGCTCACCATTGACCTACTCGAAATCAGTGAAAGGGAATCCACTATGTCCAGAATCATTGATGTCAGCATCAACGTCGACACTGAAACCATCCTCAAAAAGTACCCTACCGCGAGCAGGGATCCGAACAAGCCCACATTCATACCACCGGAACACATTTACATGGTCACCTATCAGGACAACGTCATCTCCGGCCAGGCCGGTGGTGAGTTGCATCTCCGGGGCCGTGTGGGCGATGTGGTCCGCTGGCGCGAGCAAAGCATCTCGTTCGGCTTCGAGCAATCGGTAATCCTCTACGGATTCGTCTCCGACGATCCCAAGCACAAACTCCTGGAAGACCCTCGCCCCCTCCACGCAGAGGTTCAATCAGCCGTACCCAACGAGAACAACAAGACCATCCCGACATGCCAGATCCTCGACAACTACTACTGGCGTGGCGATCTGCTCAAGCAAGGGAAAGTCACCTACCACTTCAAGTTCATGATCGTCGATCGCGACTGCAAGTGCTGTGGCTACTTCGAATGGGATCCGTTCATCACCATCACCAACTGATCCACGCCGCGCACCGCCGCCCCTCGGGCCGGCGGTGCGCGCCAGTCCCCGGATCACTCATTGCTGCTCAAGGAAGGAGCGCATCATGACCACGGAGAATCCCGCCCATCACGCGCTGATCATTGTCGATACTCAGGGGCTGCTCACAGCCGTCGAGCGACTCCCCAGCGATCCAGCTTCTCCCGCCGAACTCGACCCCCGCCATTTCTGCATCCTGCACTCACGCCCGGCAACGGGTGAAACGCTGCTTCTCGACACACCGGAGTTAGTCGTCGCGGCTGGGGACACCCTGCTCCTGCACACGGTCCCGGTGGCGCTGCTCGGCGAGGAGATGCTGTTCAGCCACAGCCCCGTCAGCGAGCCGCTGCTGGACATCGAGTTGGCCGAGCAACGCAACCTGCGCCTGGCCCTTCCCGATGCAGCGGCGCCGCTGCAGCCGACAAGCCGCCAAGTCGACACCTATCACTGGCGTATCCACTGCGACCAGCCGGGTGAATTCAAGTTGGCCTGGCAGGTGATGGTGCTGGCCCAGGGCTGCGAGCCGCTCGCCCACTTCACACTGCGCCTTGCCTTGCGGACCAACGGCCACTCGCAGTGAACCCGTCTTTGGCGTTTAGCCCTTGGGATGCATCGAAAGCCCCGCTATAATCGCCCGGCACTTTCGACGGTGGCTCCAGCGGCCACCGTTCCCGCCACCCATCCGAGGGGCGCTGCAGCAGGCTCGGCCTGTCAGGCTCGGTTGGGGCGTTGTCCGCGCAAGCGGACGCTCAACGCACAACGGCGCCCATTCGCACACTACGAATGGAGGCTCTCAATGAGCGCTGTAAACACGCCTGCTGGTTTTTCCGACTTCAAGGTCGCCGACATCTCCCTGGCCGACTGGGGCCGCAAGGAAGTCATCATCGCCGAATCGGAAATGCCGGCACTGATGGGCCTGCGCCGCAAGTACCAAGCCGAGCAACCGCTCAAGGGCGCGAAGATCATCGGCTGCATCCACATGACCATCCAGACCGCCGTGCTGATCGAGACCCTGGTCGCCCTGGGCGCCGAAGTGCGCTGGTCGTCGTGCAACATCTTCTCCACCCAGGACCAGGCCGCCGCGGCCATCGCCGCCGCCGGCATCCCGGTGTTCGCCTGGAAAGGTGAAACCGAGCAAGAGTACGAGTGGTGCATCGAGCAGACCATCCTGAAAGACGGTCAGCCATGGGACGCCAACATGGTCCTGGACGACGGCGGTGACCTGACCGAAATCCTGCACAAGAAATACCCGGCCATGCTGGACAAGATCCACGGCGTGACCGAAGAGACCACCACCGGCGTGCACCGCCTGCTCGACATGCTGGCCAAGGGCGAGCTGAAAGTCCCGGCGATCAACGTCAACGACTCGGTCACCAAGAGCAAGAACGACAACAAGTACGGCTGCCGTCACAGCCTGAACGACGCCATCAAGCGCGGTACCGACCACCTGCTGTCGGGCAAGCAGGCTTTGGTGATCGGCTACGGCGACGTGGGCAAGGGCTCGGCCCAGTCCCTGCGTCAGGAAGGCATGATCGTCAAGGTCACCGAAGTCGACCCGATCTGCGCCATGCAAGCGTGCATGGACGGCTTCGAAGTGGTCTCGCCGTTCAAGGACGGCATCAACACCGGTACCGAAGCCGGCATCAACAAGGACCTGCTGGGCCGCATCGACCTGATCGTCACCACCACCGGTAACGTCAACGTCTGCGACGCCAACATGCTCAAGGCCCTGAAGAAGCGCGCCGTGGTCTGCAACATCGGCCACTTCGACAACGAGATCGACACCGCCTTCATGCGCAAGAACTGGGCATGGGAAGAGGTCAAGCCGCAGGTGCACAAGATCCACCGCACCGGCGCCGGCGTGTTCGATCCGCAGAACGACGACTACCTGATCCTGCTGGCCGAAGGCCGCCTGGTGAACCTGGGCAACGCCACCGGCCACCCAAGCCGCATCATGGACGGCTCGTTCGCCAACCAGGTCCTGGCGCAGATCTTCCTGTTCGAGCAGAAGTTCGCCGAACTGCCAGCCGCCAAGAAGGCCGAGCGCCTGACCGTTGAAGTGCTGCCGAAGAAGCTGGACGAAGAAGTGGCCCTGGAGATGGTCCGCGGCTTCGGCGGCGTGGTCACCCAGCTGACCCCGCAGCAGGCCGAGTACATCGGTGTGACCGTCGAAGGTCCGTTCAAGCCGGACGCCTACCGCTACTAAGCAGCGGCGCCAGCGCCGGGTAATCGCCCTGGCGCTGGCTGGCAACGCGTCGAACCGATGTCCGAGCCAGGCCGGCCCCAACCGTCCTGGCTTTTATTTGCAGGTAGCCGCCCTGGGCGCGCCGCCGAAGGAACGAGAGATGTCACAAGAACGCCGCTACAGTTTCGAGTTCTTCCCCACCAAGACCGATGCCGGCCACGAGAAGCTGATGGGCGTCGCCCGCCAGCTGGCCAGCTACAACCCGGACTTCTTCTCCTGCACCTACGGTGCCGGGGGCTCGACCCGCGACCGCACGCTGAACACCGTGCTGCAGCTGGAAAGCGAAGTGAAGGTCCCGGCCGCTCCGCACCTGTCCTGCGTGGGTGACAGCAAGGACGACCTGCGCGCCCTGCTCGCCGAGTACCAGGCCGCCGGCATCAAGCGCATCGTCGCCCTGCGTGGCGACCTGCCATCCGGCATGGGTGCGGCCAGCGGCGAGCTGCGCTACGCCAGCGACCTGGTCGAGTTCATCCGCCAGGAAACCGGCAACCACTTCCACCTGGAAGTGGCCGCCTATCCTGAGATGCACCCACAGGCGCGTAACTTCGAGGCGGATCTGGCCAACTTCGTGCACAAGGTCAAGGCCGGTGCCGACAGCGCCATCACCCAGTACTTCTTCAACGCCGACAGCTATTTCTACTTCGTCGAGCGCGCGCAGCAGCTGGGCGTGGACATCCCGGTGGTGCCCGGCATCATGCCGATCACCAACTACAGCAAGCTGGCACGTTTCTCCGATGCCTGCGGCGCCGAGATCCCGCGCTGGATCCGCAAGCAGCTGGAAGCCTATGCCGACGACACCGCCAGCATCCAGGCCTTCGGCGAGGAAGTGATCACCCGCATGTGCGAACAACTGCTGCAAGGCGGCGCACCGGGCCTGCACTTCTACACGCTCAACCAGGCCGAACCGAGCCTGGCGATCTGGAACAACCTGAAGCTGCCACGCTGATGGTCGTGGACAAGGCTTTGGCGCAGGTCAGAGCCTTGTTCATTCGCGCTTGTAGCGCAGGCCCCCGCGACCAGTGCTCACTGGCCTTGCACGGGCTCGCAGCGTACTCTCCCGCCATGCGCACGCTCATTCTCCCTCTCCTGCTGTTGCTGCTCGCCGGCCTGAGCCCGCTGGCCCATGCCGAACGCCTGCGCATCGTCAGCGACGACTGGGCGCCGTACCTCTACCAGGAAAACGGCCAGCCCAAAGGCATCGACTACGAGGTCACCAACGAGGTGTTCAAGCGCCTGGGCATCGAGGTGCAATGGCAGTTCCTGCCCTGGCGGCGCTGCCTGGCCATGGTCGAGCAGGGCCTGGCGGACGCGGTGATGGATATTTTCCGGGTCGACTCGCGCCAGGGTTACCTGGTCTACCCGGACGAGCCCATGTCAGAGGTCGAGTTCGTCCTCTACCAGGCCCGCTCGCGCCCCCATCCGGTCGAGCGCCTCGAAGACCTGGCCGGGCTGACCGTGGGTACCTCGCCAGGCTACGTCTACGACGGCGTTTTCGCCGAATCGCCGCTGTTCCGTCGGGAGCCGGCGCCCAGCCACGAGGCCAACTTCGGCAAGCTGGCGCTCGGGCGCATCGACCTGCTGGTGACCGACCGCCGGGTGGGTGGCTATGTCAGCCGCCAGCTGGGCCTGGAGCAGACCGTCGAGGCGCTGCCCCTGGTGATCAGCCGCCGTCCGCAGTACCTGGGGCTGGCCCGCAAGCCCGGGCGCGAGCAGCTGGCACAGGCGTTCAGTGATGAACTGCGACGCTTCAAGCAGGAGCCGGCCTACGCGGCAATCAACGCCCGCTACCTGGGCAATCGCGATTTTCCTTTCGCCGTTGAGCAGCAGGAACGCAGCACACCCTGATTGCTCTGTTATACTCGGGCCTTCCCGCCAGGCTCACGCCCGGACGCTCGGCCTCGCAACAGGCATCTCGACCCGCAGCAGCGCACCTAGCGCGCCGCCCGCAGGCTCCAGGATGCGCCGTGCACGCCCAGCTGGACCGGACGCGATCGCATCCTTCCGATGCCCGTCGCGCCAGGCAGAACACCCCATCGGGCCCAGCCCCCACGAGAACAGGATTGCCCATGTCCTTTGCTTCCCTCGGTCTCTCCGAGGCTCTTGTCCGCGCTATCGAGGCAGCGGGCTATACCCAGCCCACTCCGGTGCAACAGCGGGCCATTCCCGCCGTGTTGCAAGGTCGCGATCTTATGGTCGCCGCCCAGACAGGTACTGGTAAAACCGGCGGCTTCGCGCTCCCCATCCTCGAGCGCCTGTTCCCGGGTGGCCACCCCGACAAATCGCAACGCCACGGCCCGCGCCAGCCGCGCGTCCTGGTGCTGACCCCGACCCGCGAGCTGGCCGCCCAGGTGCATGACAGCTTCAAGGTCTATGCCCGCGACCTGAACTTCATCAGCGCCTGCATCTTCGGCGGTGTCGGCATGAACCCGCAGGTCCAGGCCATGGCCAAGGGCGTCGACGTCCTGGTCGCCTGCCCAGGTCGTTTGCTCGACCTGGCCGGCCAGGGCAGCGTCGACCTCTCGCGGGTCGAGATCCTGGTGCTGGACGAAGCCGACCGCATGCTCGACATGGGCTTCATCCACGACGTCAAGAAAGTGCTGGCACGCCTGCCGGCCAAGCGCCAGAACCTGCTGTTCTCGGCGACTTTCTCCAAGGACATCACCGACCTCGCCGACAAGCTGCTGCACAACCCCGAGCGTATCGAGGTCACGCCGCCGAACACCACCGTCGAGCGCATCGAGCAGCGCGTCTACCGCCTGCCGGCCAGCCACAAGCGCGCCCTGCTGGCGCACCTGATCACCCTGGGTGCCTGGGAGCAGGTACTGGTGTTCACCCGCACCAAGCACGGCGCCAACCGCCTGGCCGAGTACCTCGAAAAGCACGGTCTGACCGCTGCGGCGATCCACGGCAACAAGAGCCAGAACGCTCGCACCAAGGCCCTGGCCGACTTCAAGGCCAACACCGTGCGCGTGCTGGTCGCCACCGACATCGCCGCCCGCGGCCTGGACATCGACCAGTTGCCCCACGTGGTCAACTTCGAGCTGCCCAACGTCGAGGAAGACTACGTTCACCGCATTGGCCGCACCGGCCGTGCCGGTCGCTCGGGCGAGGCCATCTCGATGGTCGCCCCGGACGAAGAGAAGCTGCTCAAGAGCATCGAGCGCGTCACCAAGCAGAAGATCCCGGATGGCGACCTGATGGGCTTCGACGCCTCCCAGGTCGAGGCCGAGAAGCCGGAAGTCCGCGAGCGCCAGCAGAACACTGGCCGCGGTGGCCGCAACCAGCAACCTCGCGGCGAAGGCGGCAAGGAAGGCAGTGGCGGGCGCAAGGACAAGGGCAAGGACAAAGGCCGCAACAAGCCTGCGGGCGAGAAGCAGGCCGACAAGGAAAAAGCCGGCGAGAAACAGCAGCAAGGCCAGCAGCAGCGCAAGCCGCGTGACAAGAAACCACGCCAGCAGCAGGATGCCCAAGGCCAGAACACCGCCCCGTCGAAACCCGCTAATCGTGACCCGGAAGAGTTCCTGGACGACGATGTGGATAACTTCGGCAACCGCGCCGACTACGTCAGCCCTTACCAGAATGCCAAGAACCAGGGCCGCAACCGTCGCCCGGGTGGCAATGCCGGACAAGGTCAAGGGCAAGGCCAACGCAGCGGCGGTGGTCAGGCGCAAGGTCAAGGCCGTGGCAATGGCCAACAGCGCCAAGGCCAGGGCTCGGGTGAAAAACGCCCGCGCAACGGTGGTGGCAGCAATGGCGGCGCTCGTCGTGACAACAACGGTGGCCGTAACCGCCGTGACGAATCGGCTCGCCAGGAACCCGCCGTGCGCAACCCGCGCGAGTCGCAGAGTGCGCCGGTGATCATTCGCAAGGAATCCAAGCTCGACCGTTACCCGACGCCCGAGCAACTGGACGACCTGCCGAGCCGCCCACGCGGTGAGCGTCCGGCGCTGCTGACCCGCAAGGGCTGATTGAAACACCGAGGGGCTGCTATGCAGCCCTTTCCGGCCGGTCCGACGCCTCGGCAAGGCCGCTCCTACAGGTACCGCGCTAAGCCAAAGGGCTGCACTGAACCTGTAGGAGCGGCCTTGCCGAGGCGTCGGACCGGCCGGAAAGGGCCGCGTAGCGGCCCCTCGGTCATTCAGCTAACGCTAATTACTTCTGCTTCACACCTTCGACACTGATATCCAGATCCAGGGTCTGAGAGGTCGGGCCTGGGCCTTTGATCCCGAAGTCGTTCAGGTTCAGCGTGGTCTTGGCGTTGAAGCCGGCACGCTCGCCACCCCACGGGTCCTTGCCTTCACCGTTGAACACGGCCTTGAAGGTGACCGGCTTGGTCACGCCGTGCAGGGTCAGGTCGCCAGTGACGTCGGCGGTCTTCTCACCGGTCGACTTGACGCTGGTGGAGACGAACTTGGCATCCGGGTACTTCTTCACATCGAGGAAGTCTTTGCTGGCGATGTGCTTGTCACGCTCGGCGTGCTTCGACCACAGGCTGGCGGTCTTCAGGTCGACGCTGATCTTGCTGGCCTCGGGCTTGGCGCTGTCCCAGGTGAAGTTGCCGTCGAAGTCCTTGAAGGTGCCGTGGATGAAGCTGTAGCCCAGGTGGCTGATCTTCCAGTCAACGAACGCGTGCTGGCCTTCCTTGTCGATCTTGTATTCGGCGGCCATGGCCTGGCCGGCGGAGATCAGGGCGGTACCGAGCGCCAGAGCGGCAAAAGTCTTTTTCAACATCCTTACTTCCTTCCTTTGCAATTGAGGTTGAGAGTCAAGCTTTGCGGCCCAGCATGCGGGTCAGGGTCGCGTCACGGTCGATGAAATGGTGCTTGAGTGCCGCCAGGGCATGCAGCACCGCGAAAATCACCAGGCCCCAGGCCAGCCACAGGTGGATCACCCCCGCGGTATCGGCCTGGTCAGGCAGGTCACTGATCAGCGCCGGCACTTCGAACAGGCCGAACACCGGAATGCCGACACCGTCGGCGGTGGAAATCAGGTAGCCGGCGACCATCACCGCGAACAGACCCAGGTACAGCGCCAGGTGGCCCAGCTTGGCGGCCAGGCGGGTGACCTTGCCATGGTTGGCCGGCGCCGGCGGTGGCGGGCTGATGAAACGCCAGAGTACGCGCAGCAGCATGGCGGCCAGCAGCACCAGGCCGATGCTCTTGTGCAGATCGGGCCCGGTCTTGCGCCAAGGGCTGTAGTAGTCGAGACCGACCATCCACAGGCCCAGGCCGAACAGGCCGAAGACCGCCAGCGCCACGCCCCAGTGCAGGACGATGCTGACCAGGCCATAGCGGGAAGATGAGTTGCGCAGTTGCATGTTGGCGTGTTTCCCCGTGAAAGCTGTGCACAAGACTAGCGCGTAACGCATCGAATAAAAGCGTAAAAAATTGCTTCGGATTATCTAAAAACCCGATATTTAGTGTGCAAGCTTCCTATTAAGGAAACATTAACGATAGTCGTTTGGTAGGAGCTTGCCACCGTCGGCAAATTTGTGGGAGCGGGCTTGCTCGCTCCCACAGGAGACAGGGCAATTGCCTGTCGAAAGATCAGCCGGCCTTGGCCTGGCTGTTGACCACTGGCTTCTTGGCCGGTTCCGACTTGGCGGTGGCCTTCTTCACCGGCGCCGGCTTGGCGGCGGGCTTGTGCGCCTGCTTGGCCGCAGGCTTGGCTGGGGCTGGCTTGGTGGCGGCCGGCTTCACCGGTTCCTCCTTGGCCACAGGCGCCGGAGCGACAGGCGCGGGGGCCGCGGCAGGCACCGGCGCAATCTCCTCGGCCTTGGCGATCGGCGCGGCCTTGACCTCTGGCTTGTCAGCACCACCGAACAGACGCGAGAAGAAGCCTGGCTTGTCCTGCCTGGCCTCCTCGACCTTCACAGGCTCCGCCTTGGCCGGGGCCTTGTCGGAGCCACCACCGAACAGGTTGGAGAAGAACCCGCCCTTGTCCTTCGCCACGACCGCGCCCGCAGCGGCTGCGGCGGCAACCGGTGCGGCCTTGGCCGGGTCGAAGGATTTGCCCGCAGCCAGGTCCTGAACCTGGCTCGCGGCGCGCTGGCCGCTGCGCAGGGCGCCTTCGAGGGTACCGGGGTAGAGCGCGTCGGTATGCTCGCCGGCAAAGGCAATGCGCTGAACCGGACGCTCCCACAGGCGCCAGTACTTGCTGATCTGCCCAGGGCCGTAGGCCAGGTAGGCGCCCCCCATACCGGCATCAGTGCTGTAACGGCGCACTTCGTAACCGGTAAAGGCGCCACGGGCCTGCGGGTAGAAGGCGTGCAAGCGGATCAGCACCTGGTCGACCATCTGCTTGTCACCGAAGGCCTGCAACAGGCGAGCATTGTCGCCGGACAGGTTGATCACCACGTTGGCGCCGCCCTTGAGCGCCGGTTCGATCCACAGCATGCCCAGGCCGGTGTTGGAGAAGATCTCGCCGGACATGCGCGCACGGCTTTCCCATACCGGGTTCTTGAACTTGAGCATCAGCTGATCGCGCCAGCCGTAGTTGGTGCCCTTCAAGGCGCCCAGGTGCTGGTTGTCCAGGCCCGGGGTCATCTGGATCTTGGCCAGGGCCCGCAGCGGCACGGCCATGACCAGGTAATCGGCCTTGTAACCCACGGCACCGACCTTGACCGTCACCCCGTCCTTGTCCTGGACGATGGCGGTGACCGGCGAGCTGGTCTTGATGGTCTTGAGCTGCTTGACGAACGCCTGGGCCAGCACCGGGCTGCCGCCCGGCAAGCGCGCGGCGCGCAGGTCGCGGTCGCTGACGTTGCGGTAGACACGGCTCTGTTGGGCGAAATACAACAGCGACAGGCGCGATGGCTCGTCGTAACGGGTGCGGATCTGCTGGTTGACCAGCTGACGGGCGGTCGCCGGCAGTTGCAGCTTGTCCAGCCAGGTGGACACGTTCATCTGGTCAAGGGCGAACAGGGTGCTGTTGGCCGCCGGGTTCAACGGGTCCTCGATGGAGCGGGCCAGGTCGTCGAGGGTCTTCTCATAACGCTTGAGGGCCTCGGCGGTGGCCGGTTGCCTGGTTGCGAGGTCGGCGGCGCTGAAATACTCCCCGTCGATCAGGTAGCCGGGGTTACGCACGAACTCCGGTGCCGGCAAGGTGCCGACCTTGAACTGCTCCAGATACTGGTTGAGCACCGGCTGGGTCTTGCTGTTGCCAATCCACTCGCTGGTGGCCAGCCCCGAACGCCCGCCCATCCCTGACTTGGCCTCGAGCAAGGTGACCTGCCAGCCCTTGCCTTGCAGCTCGTAGGCCGCGGTCAGGCCCGCCAGGCCACCACCGACGACGATCGCCGTCTTGTCCTTGGCCAGCGCGGCACCGCTGGACACCCCGATCAATACCAACGCGCACAGGCGCACCCAAGCAGCAGCCATGATGGCGAACTCCGGTTAGAGAAGCGATAGAAGAGACGGGGAAGAATGCCCCGGGAGAGATGCGTTAAGAATACGTCACCTCTGCCCACCCTGCCACCGCAGTGACATCAAGTGCTTTTGGCAACTGGTAATTTTGTCAGTAGCCGTTTGTCGCAAGGGCAGGCAGGCTTGGCTCGCACTCCAGAATCAGGCCGGAGAAACAGCGGTGATCTACACGGAAGATTTTGCCAGGTGGCAGCCCTTGGCACCGATGCCGGAAATCACCTGGCGCACCCCCACGGGCCTGAGCATCATCTCCAATGGCACCGCCTACAGTTCGCGCTACCAGACCGACGAAGGGCGTAGCGGTACGGAACTGGTCGTCCGAGGCCAGTGCGATATCGAGATCATCTTCGGCCAGACGGTCGATTGCCTGCTGCTCGAAGTGGAGATCAATACGCTAGGCAGCGCCGTTTCGACCGCCTACTGGCTGACCTTGCGCGACCATGACTACACCGAGTTCATGCCCGGTCCCGCCACGCTCGGCTCCTTCTGGCACGACGTGCCCGGCCCCCTGGATCGCCTGGTCCTCTCCACCCTGCCGCTGTGCACCGTGCACATACGCCAGCTGGAATGGCGCCCGGCCTGGCGTCACTGAGCGGTTGTCCTGCCTTCCGGCATTGCTTAGGCTTACGCGGTCAAACCGAGCCGTAACGCCAGGAGAAGTGCCCATGGGCCTCAACGAACAGTGGATGCAACGCGACCTCAAGGTCCTGTGGCACCCCTGCACCCAGATGAAAGACCACGAGCAGCTGCCGCTGATCCCGATCCGCCGCGGCGAGGGCGTGTGGCTCGAGGACTTCGAGGGCAAGCGCTACCTGGACGCGGTCAGCTCCTGGTGGGTCAACGTGTTCGGCCATGCCAACCCGCGCATCAACCAGCGCATCAAGGACCAGGTCGACCAGCTCGAGCACGTGATCCTCGCCGGTTTCAGCCACCAGCCGGCGATCGAGCTGTCCGAACGCCTGGTGGCGATGACACCGGCCGGCCTGGAGCGGGTGTTCTACGCCGACAATGGCTCCTCCTGCATCGAAGTGGCGCTGAAGATGAGCTACCACTACTGGCATAACATCGGCAAACCACAGAAAAAGCGCTTCGTCACCCTGACCAACAGCTACCACGGCGAGACCATCGCGGCGATGTCGGTGGGTGACGTGCCGCTGTTCACCGAGACCTACAAGGCCCTGCTGCTGGACACCATCAAGGTGCCGAGCCCGGACTGCTACCTGCGCCCCGAAGGCATGGGCTGGGAGGCGCATTCGCGAAACATGTTCGCGGCCATGGAACAGACCTTGGCCGAACATCACGCCAGCATCGCCGCGGTCATCGTCGAGCCGCTGATCCAGGGTGCCGGCGGCATGCGCATGTACCACCCGGTGTACCTCAAACTGCTGCGCGAGGCCTGCGACCGCTACGAGGTGCACCTGATCCACGACGAAATCGCCGTGGGCTTCGGCCGCACCGGCACGATGTTCGCCTGCGAACAGGCCGGCATCCGCCCCGACTTCCTGTGCCTGTCCAAGGCCCTGACCGGCGGCTACCTGCCCCTGGCCGCCTGCCTGACCACAGACAAGGTGTACCAGGCCTTCTACGACGACTACTCGACCCTGCGCGCCTTCCTCCACTCGCACAGCTACACGGGCAACCCGCTGGCCTGCGCCGCAGCCCTGGCGACCCTGGACATTTTCGCTCAGGACAACGTCATCGAGGCCAACAAGGCCCTGTCGGCGCGCATGGCCAGCGCCACCGCGCACCTGGCCGATCACGCCCATGTCGCCGAGATCCGCCAGACCGGCATGGCCCTGGCCATCGAGATGGTCCAGGACAAGGCCGGCAAAGTCGCCTACCCCTGGCAGGAGCGCCGTGGCCTGAAGGTCTTCGAGCATGCCCTGAGCCGGGGCGCGCTGCTGCGTCCGCTGGGCAGCGTGGTGTACTTCCTGCCGCCCTACGTGATCACCCCGGAGCAGATCGACTTCCTGGCCGAGGTGGCCAGCGAAGGGATCGACATTGCCACCCGTGATCACGTCAGCGTGGCTGTACCGGCCGATTTCCACCCCGATTTCCGCGATCCGGGCTAGGCCCAATGCCTTCTCACAGCCCCCTGTAGGAGCGGCCTTGTGCCGCGAAAGGGCTGCGGAGCAGCCCCAGGTTTTCAGCTTCGCAGCAGAAATTGCCGGGGCCGCTTTGCGGCCCTATCGCGACACAAGGCCGCTCCTACAGGGACGTTGCCCCCATTCCGATTCCGAGTAGAACCATGAGACTCTCCCGCTTCTTCATCGACGCCCCGCTTGGCCTCGGCGAGCACGAGCTCCCCGAAGCCCAGGCCCACTATATCGGCCGCGTGCTGCGCATGGCCGCCGGCGACGCCGTGCAGCTGTTCGACGGCAGCGGCCAGGAATACCTCGGCCAACTGCTCGAGGTGGGCAAGAAAAGCGTGCGCGTCAGCCTCGACCAGGCCCTACCCGGCCAGGCCGACTCGCCGCTGCACATTCACCTCGGCCAGGGCCTGTCCCGCGGCGAGCGCATGGACTGGGCGATCCAGAAGGCCACCGAACTGGGCGTCAACGAAATCACCCCGATCGTCAGCGAACGCTGCGAAGTACGCCTGAAGGACGAGCGCGCCGACAAGCGCCTGGCCCACTGGCGCCAGGTGGCGATCAGTGCCTGCGAACAGTGCGGCCGCTCGACCCTGCCGGTGATCCACCCGCCGGTCACCCTGGCCGAATGGCTCAAGGGCACCGAGGCCGACCTCAAGCTGGTGCTGCACCCGGTGGCAGAGCCGCTGACCAGCCATGAAAAACCCGCGAAGCTGGCCTTCCTGATCGGCCCGGAGGGGGGCCTGAGCGATGCAGAAGTCGAACAGGCCAAGGCCAGCAACTACCACGCCGCCCGCCTTGGCCCTCGCGTACTGCGCACCGAGACCGCGCCGGTAGTTGCGTTGTCGGTGGCGCAGCAGTTGTGGGGCGATTTCTAGGACACGTAGAAGAACACCGCGACGAAGTGCATCAGGCTGCCGGCGATGACGAACAGGTGCCAGATGCCATGCCAGTGGCGGAACCGGCTGTCGAAGGCAAAGAAAATGATGCCGACGGTGTAGAACACGCCGCCGGCCGCCAGCCAGGCAAAGCCGGCGCCGCCCAGGCTGTGCAGCAGCGGCTTGACCGCCACCAGCACGATCCAGCCCATCAGCGCGTAGATGACGATCGACAGGATCCGCGCCTCCGAGCGCGGCTTGATCTCCTGCAACATGCCGACCAACGCCAGCCCCCAGACCACCCCG
Source organism: Pseudomonas sp. DVZ6 (assembly GCF_024259445.1). Taxonomy (NCBI): domain Bacteria; kingdom Pseudomonadati; phylum Pseudomonadota; class Gammaproteobacteria; order Pseudomonadales; family Pseudomonadaceae; genus Pseudomonas; species Pseudomonas sp. DVZ6. The sequence continues at coordinate 36,761 of NZ_JANCLM010000009.1, read as the reverse complement.
AACAGGCTCCAGCCCCAGGGCCCGCGCAGGCTGACCAGGCAGAAGGGCGTGTAGCTGCCGGCGATCAGCAGGTAGATCGACAGGTGGTCGAGCTTGCGCATGATGCGCTTCGCCCGCCCGCGAGTGCTGTGGTAGAGGGTAGAGATGCTGTAGAGCAACAGCAGGGTGAAGCCGTAGATGGAGAAACTGACGATCTTCCAGGGATCACCCTGCAGACCGGCCACGACAATCAGCCAGACCGCGCCAATGCAGGCCAGGACCGCACCGACCAGGTGGGTCCAGGCGTTGAAACGTTCACCATGGTACATGCAAGCAAAGACCTCGCTACGCCCGTCGGGTTCCTGAAAGGCCGTTCCCACACCTTGTCGTGGGAGCGGGCTTGCCCCGCGATAGGGCCCGCCCAGACACCATCCTAGTCGGCTACAGGTTGCAGTTGCGCGTCACGCACCAATCTTTCCAACCCCGCCAGGTCAGGCACCCGCGCCACCTGTTCGCCCACCTGCACCGCCGCAAGCTCCAGCCCTGCCAACGGCACATCGACATAATTCAGCTGGCTGTCGAGCTTGCACGAGCGCGGAATCCCCTGCAGCAGCAGCGCCAGGTAGCGCAGCCCGGTATCCCCCAGGGCGTTGAGCACCACCACCCGCGCCCGCTCCCCGCAGGAAGTCTGCCCGCCACACGCGGCCTCGAAGCCGATCAGTGGCAACCGCTGTTGGCGCCAGTTCACCCAGCCCAGGTGCCAGGCCGGCTCCCCCGGTTCGCAGGCGATGACACGGTGACCGATCAGCTCGGCCACCGCCACGTTGGGCAACACCAGGGTGCGGTCGCCCAGGGGCAGCAGCAACCCGGTCAGGCTGCTGCGCTGGCCGGCAATATGCTCAAGCATGGGGCTTGCTCCAGTGGGCGATGCTCTGCAGCAGCACCGATTCCTGATACGGCTTGCCGAGGTATTCATTGACGCCGATGGCCATGGCCCGGTCGCGGTGCTTCTGGCCGGTACGCGAGGTGATCATGATGATCGGCAGCTGGCTCAGGCGTTCATCGCGGCGGATCCGCGTGGCCACTTCGAAGCCATCCATGCGCGGCATCTCGATATCCAGCAACAGCACATCCGGACGGTGCTCCTCGAGCAGCGCCATGGCATCGACGCCGTCCTTGGCCGTCAGCACGCTCATGCCGTGACGCTCGAGCAGGCGGCTGGTGACCTTGCGCACGGTCACCGAGTCGTCCACCACCATCACCAGCAATGGCCGCCGGGGCACCGGGCCAGTCAGCCCATGCGCCCCCTCGGCCACGCCCGGCAGGCGCGCCAGGCGCCGTTGCTGGCCGCGCAACTGGCCGAGCAGGTCGAGAATCAGCACCACCCGCCCGTCCCCCAGCAGGGTGGCGCCAGACAGCCCCGGCACCGCGGCGAACTGCGGGCCGAGGCTCTTGACCACGATCTCGCGGCTGGGCGACAGGCTGTCCACATGGATGGCGAACGACTGCTCGTGTGAATGGGTGAGCAGCACCGGCAGCGGCACGCTCTGCCCCAGCAGCCCGGGCTGGCCGCCGCCCTGCAACAGGTCGCCGAGGTAGCGCAGCGCGTAATCGTGGCCGGCATAGCTGTAGCGTGGCGGGTCGAGCCGGTAACAGGCCTCCAGCTCCGCCGGCGGCACGCGCACGATGCCCTCGATGGTGTTCAGCGGGATGGCGTACTGCTCGTCCTCCACGTGCACCATCAGCGCCCGGTTCACCGACACGGTGAACGGCAGGCGGATCAGGAAACGCGCGCCCTTGCCGGGGCTGGACTCGATGCTCATCGAGCCGCCCAGTTGCTTGACCTCTTCATGGACCACGTCCATGCCCAGGCCGCGCCCGGAGATCTGGGTGATCTTCTCGGCCGTGGAGAAACCGGGGCGCAGGATGAACTGCAGGATCTCGTGGTCGCTCAGGCGCGCCTGCGGATCGAGCAGACCACGCTTGATCGCCTTGTTGCGCACCGCCTCCAGCGGTACCCCGGCGCCGTCGTCGCTCATCTCGATGACGATGTCGGCACCTTCGTGCAGCAGGTTCAGGTGGATGGTGCCCTGCTCCGGTTTGCCGGCCGCAAGGCGCGCCTCGCGAGCTTCCAGGCCATGGTCGACGGCATTGCGCAGCATGTGCTCCAGGGGCGCAACCATACGTTCGAGCACGCTGCGGTCGAGCTCGCCCTCGGCGTTGCCGACCACCAGTTCGACCTGCTTGCCCAGCTCGCTGGCCACCTGCCGTACCACCCGCTGCAAACGGGGCACCAGACGCTCGAAGGGCACCATCAGGGTGGCGGTCAGGCCCTCCTGCAACTGGCTGTTGACCCGCGCCTGCTGCTGCAGGAGGCTGTAGGCTTCCTGGGCCCTCTGCAGCAGGGTTTCCTTGAGGTCGAGCAAGTCCGAGGTGGACTCGAACAGCGCCCGCGACAATTGCTGCAGCTGGGAATGGCGGTCCATCTCCAGGGGGTCGAAATCGTCATAGGCGTCACCCTCCAACTGGTGACGGCTGGAAATCCGCCCCTGGGTCTCGATGTCCAGGCGCAGCAGCTGATCGCGCATGCGCTCCAGCGTGGTCTCCATCTCGTTGAGGGCGAACTGCGCATCGTTGACCTGCTGCTCGATGCGCCCGCGGATCACCGAATGCTCACCGGCCAGGTTGCCCAGGTCGTCGAGCAGCTCGGCATCAACCTTGACCATGTCGCCCGCCCGCTCGGGAGCGACAGCCGTGGCCTCGGCGGGAGCTGGTTCGGCCTGGGGCTGGCCGGCCACGCTGTCGGTCAGCGCGGCGCTGGAGAAGTTGCGGATGTAGTCGATCAGCGCCGTGGCCGTATGCAGCGGCTCGCCCAGGCGCGCTGCGTCGAGCATGTGCGCCAGGCGGTCATGACAGTTCTGCAGCAGGCTGAACAAGGCCGGCGTCGACGGCAGGCGTCCGGCGGCCAGCAGTTCGTAGAGGAATTCAAGTTCGTGGGCGAGGTCGCCGATGGCGGTGATCTCGACCATGCGCGCGCCGCCCTTGAGCGTGTGCAGGTCGCGCAGCAGGTTCTCCACCTCGACCGTGTTGCGCGGATCGGCCTGCCAGCGCGCCAGGGACTCGGCCGCGCTCTCGAGAATATCGGAGCTCTCTTCGAGGAAGACCTCCAGCAGTTCCTTGTCGCTCTCGGTTTCTTCGTTGTCGTCCTGCGGCTCGGAGGTGACGGGAGGCGGGGCGCTGTGGCGGAACTCACGCAATTCGCCCAGCAACGCCACCGCCGACAGCGGTGCCTGGCCCTCGCGCAGGCTGCGCAGCATTTCGGCCAGGGCGTCATGGCTGCGCCGGAGCAGCTCGAACAGTGCCGGGCTGGCACCCAGCCGGCGGTCCACCAAGCCTTCGTAGAGCAGCGCCAGCTCCTGGGCCAGCACCTCGACGGCGCCGATCGCCGCCATCTGTGCCCCGCCCTTGAGGGTGAGCACATCGTGCTGCAGCGCCGACAGCGGCGACAGGCTGTCCGGATCGGCCTTCCATTGCCGCAAGGCCTGGTCGGCACCGTCAAGGATATCCCCGGCCTCTTCGAGGAACAGCTCGACCAGCGCCGGGTCCGGCAACTCGCCTGGAGCCGTAAGCACCGTGACGCCGTTCGCCCCGACCAAACCCAATGCTGCAGGGTCGAGGGCATCATCGAGCAGGCCATGCAGGGCCGCCAGGCATTCGGGCCGGGGATTCGGGTCCTGGCCGGCGGCTATCTCGTCGAACAGGTCGAGCAGCGCCTCATGGGCTTGCCGGGCAACGGCGAAGAAGCGCGGCGTGACGGCCAGGCTGCCCTCCTCCACCGCACCGTACAGGTCGAGCAGCCCTTCGCAGACCTCATCCACCTGCCACAGCTCGGCCTGGTGCGCGCCGTGACCGAGGGTGGTCATCTCCTCGAGCAGCAGGTGCAACTCATGGTGTTGCGTGGGATCGCCCTGCCAGTTGGCGAGCCGCGCCTCGGCATCGAGCAGGATATCCATGCCCATGGTCAGGAAGGTGGCCGTCAGCTGCGGATCGCGCCGGAGCCGGCGCGGCGGATGCGGCTCGGCCTGCAGTTGGGCCAACCGGGCGTCAACCGTCTGCCCGACCTGTTCGATCAGCCCGGCGGCCCCGGGGATCGGCGCCAGCGGCGTGCTGCCCAGCTGGGCCAGGCCCAGGTGCAACAGCGAGCGAGCCGCCTCCAGCAGTTCGATCTCGGCCACTTGCAGGGGTAACTGGTGCCCCTTGTATTCACGCACCAGGCGGTCGAGGGCGGTGGCCAGCTCCGCCACCGGCATCACGCCGGCCATGGCAGCGCTGCCCTTGAGGGTGTGCAGGGCGCGTTGCAGGCTGTCGTTGACCGCGATGCCCTGGCCGTCGGCCGTCTGCAGGAACCCATCGAGCCCGGCCAAATGGCCCTGGGCCTCGTTGCGGAAGATCTCAAGCAAGTGCGGATCGAGGCCATCGATACTGGCGCTGACCGGCGTGTCGTTGAGCGCCAGCGCATGCAGGTGCCCGGCCAGCTGCTCGATCTCGGCCGTGGGCGGCAACTGGCTGGCGGCGAAATCAGCAAGCAGGTCGGGCAGGCGCACGAACACCTGCTGGAGGGCCACCAGGCCTTCGGCGCTGAGCACGATGCGCCCTTCCAGCACCCGATTGAGCAGGTGCTCGGCGCCCCAGGCCAGCTCGGCCACGGCTTCGGCATGGACCATCCGCCCGCTGCCCTTGAGCGTGTGCAGTGCCCGGCGCACCTCGATCAACGCCTCGCGCAGGCCGTTGTCGGCTCGCCAGCGCAGCCATTGGCGCTCGATTTCCGGGAGCAGCTCGCCAGCCTCTTCGAGGAACACCTCGCGCAACTCATCGTCGATACCATCCAGCGCCTGCTCACCGCCCGCGACTGACGTGTCGCGCACGCACTGCACGCCCAGCGCGGACAAGCTGGCGTGGGCCATGTCGATGAAGCACTGGGCGTCGGCCAGCGGATCGGCCACCCGCCATTGCAGCCAGGCCTCGCCGGCACTCAGGGCATCGGCCAGGTGCGCCAGTTCGTCCGCTTGCGGCTCATCCTCCAGGTGCACCAGCCAGCCTTGCACATAGCCCGCGCAACCGGCGAACACCTCGGCGGCGGCTGGCAGCATCAGCATCGCCAGCGCCCCGCGCACCTGTTGCAGCAACCCGGGCAGGGCTTGCAGACGCTGGCGTGACCAGTCGGACTCCAGGCAATCGCCGATCAGGTCCTTGGACTGTTGCAGCACGTTGAGCGATTCGTTGAGCACCAGCTGGCGGATTTCGGCCAGGTCCGAGCCGGGCAGGCTGCCGGGGCTGATTTCCTCCAGCGGACCAACCATGCCGTTGAGGGTGGCCTCGACATACAGCAGTGCCCCGGCGACATCCATAAGCACAGCCTCGTCCACGCCGCCGTCTTTTTCGACCAGTGCCTGCAACGCCAGCACCTGGTCGATTATCACCCGCCGCGGCTGCTGGAAGCCAAGCACCGCCAGGGTATCGGCCACGTGCCGCAAGGGCGGCAGCAGCGACTCCAGTGACTCGCTGGGCGAACGCTCGCCGCCGACGAAGGGGTCGAGGCGATCCTTGATGCGCATCAGGTCGTCGCACAGGGCCATCACTACCGAGCGCAATGCATCGCGCCCGGCGCCGGCCTGCATGTGCTCACGCCAACTGCCCAGCGACAGGTCGAGGTTGGCCAGGTCCGCCGCGCCGGCCAGCCGCTGCCCCAGGTCACCCAGCAGGCTGCCCTGGGCCAGGGGTTCGGCGCCTCGGCAGACCCGCAGCTGGTTGAGCAGCGGCATCACCACCAACGGCAGGTCGTGGCGCGCGCCGCGCAGGCGGTCCAGGTACGGCGGCAATTGCTCGAGCCCGCGGAACAGCGCGCCCAGGCAATCGCCACGCGGGCTCACCTGGCCGTCGGCCATGGCCCGCCCGAGCAGTTCCAGCTCCTCGGCCAGGCGCATCGCGCCCGGCAGCGCGAGCATATGCAGACAGCCGTGGACCTGGTGCAGGTTGTCGACGAAGAACGCCAGCATCGACAGGTCGCCCGGCTCCGCCGAGAAGCGCTCCAGGGCCTGACGCGCCTGACCCAGGCAATCGAGGATCGGCGCCTTGGTCCAGGCCAGGGCCACCGTGTCGTGACGCTCGCCGGGCGCGTTCAGGTTCGCCTCGTTCACGAGCGCTCCACCGGTTTGGGCAAGGTGAAGCCGGACACCGAGCGGCGCATCTCGCTGGCCATGCGCGCCAAATGGCGGATGCTGTCGGCGGTGGCGCCGGAGCCGGCGGAGGTCTGCGCAGTGATTTGCTGGATCACCGCCATGGTGTGGGAAATTTGCCCCGCCGAGGAGGTCTGTAACTGGGCGGCGTCGGAGATACTGTGGATAAGTTCAGCCATGGTCTGCGAAACGCCCTCGATTTCCGCCAGGGCCACCCCGGCATCCTGCGCCAGGCGCGCGCCACGCACCACTTCGGCGGTGGTCTGTTCCATGGAAATCACCGCCTCGTTGGTGTCGACCTGGATGGTCCGCACCAGCGCCTCGATCTGCCGGGTCGCCGAGGAGGATCGCTCGGCCAGGCGCTGCACCTCGTCGGCGACCACGGCGAAGCCGCGACCGGCCTCGCCGGCCAGCGAAGCCTGGATCGCCGCGTTGAGGGCGAGGATGTTGGTCTGCTCGGCAATGTCGTCGATCAGGCTGACGATGTCGCCGATCTCCTGGGAGGACTCGCCCAGTCGCTTGATCCGCTTGGCGGTGTCCTGGATCTGCTCGCGGATGTTGTCCATGCCGTGGATGGTGTTGTGCACCACCTCGTTGCCCTTGTTGGCGATGGCCACCGAGCGCTCGGCCACCTTGGCTGACTCATAGGCGTGGGCCGAGACCCGGTCGATCGACTCGACCATGTCGCCCACCGCCTCGGAGGCCTCGCTGATCTGCTCGGCCTGGTGCTCGGAGGCCTTGGCCAACTGGCGGGCGGTGTTCTGGGTGTCCTGCACGGCGGCGGCGACCTGCTCGGCGCTGTGGTTGATGGTGGCGACCAGGTCGCGCAGTTGGTCGACCGAGTAGTTGATCGAGTCGGCGATGGCGCCGGTGAAGTCCTCGGTGACCGACACCGTGACGGTCAGGTCGCCGTCGGCCAGCTCCTCGATCTCGTCGAGCAGGCGCATGATCGCCTGCTGGTTGCGTTCGTTCTTCTCGGCGGTCTCGCGCAGCTGGCGGTGAGTGGCGCGCACCATCACCAGGCCGATGAGGATGATCGAGGCCAGCGCCAGCAGGCCGAGCACGTAGCCGCCGACGGTGTCCAGGGTGCGCCCACCGGCCAGGTTCTCGAAGCCGTTGGCCAGGTGCGAGGCCTCGTCGAGCAGGGTCTGCGACAGGCTGAAGATATTGCCGGCGGCCTCGCGCACCCGGAACAGTTCGGGTGAGGTTTCAAGGATCTCGTCCACCGAACCCGAGACAAACTGGAACAATTCGGCAATCTCGGCCAGCCGTGCCCGGGCATCGGCGTCCTCGACCCGGGTGACCTGGATCGCCGGATTGCCGGCGAGCATGCCTTCGAGCACCTGGCCGAAGCGGCTGGCGTCGCGACCGAAGGCGTCGGCGGCCTGCACCGAGGTCTCGTCGCCGGCAAGCACGGTATTGACCGAACCAAGTATGCGTTCGGCCAGCAGCAGCTGACGCTGGGCCACTGCCACCTGATTGGCCGGCGCGCCGCTCTGCAGCAGGATCTCCACCACCTTCTCGTACTCGACCTGCAATTGCGGCACGGTCTCGGCCAGGGTGGCCGCGACCTGGTGCAGCGACAGCACGGTCTGTTCGCTGGCGAGGATGGTGTCGGTGTTCTTGCGCAGGTTCTCCCAGTCCTGGCGCACCGCGTCCATCTCGTCGCGCACCGTCACCGGCGCGGGGGGCAGGCCGGTGGTCTTGTCGCCCTCGCGCAGGTAGCTCCAGCGCCGCTCGAAGTCGTTGCGCGCATCGCTGAGCAGCTTGAACGCCAGTGCCTTGCCCGCCGCCGCCTCGGTGGCGTTCTTGGCAATGCGCTGGGACAGCACGCGCAGCTCGCCGGCATGGCCGATGTACTGTTTGTCGTGGTTGGCCTGGGTGTTGAGGTAGGCGAAGTTGGCGAACAGCAGGACGATCGACAGGATCAGCACCACGAACAGCACGGTGATCTGCGCGGTGCTGCGCGGGCGCTGAGCCACGGCGGCTGGCAAAACGCCGGCGGTGGCAACGGAAGGTCCTGGCTTGTTCACGTCGAAAATCCTCTACAACGCCACATCGAGAAAACCCGGGGCCTGGGCCAGGGCGAACGGGCTGAAGATCGCCCAATTGCGTTCACGGGGGAAATGGCCCTGCACGAAGGGTGCGGCCGCGCGAATCAATGGCTGCGGCGGCGACAGCTCGAGGCTGCTCAGGGCGAAGTGCTGCAGACCCACCACCTCGTCCACCAGCAGTCCGGCGAACAACTCCTCGTGATCGAGCACCAGCACCCGCCGTTGCTTGCCCGCCGCCGCCGGGCCAAGGCCGAAAAACGCGCACAGGTCCATCACCGGCAACAGTCGCCCACGCAGGTTGGCCACCCCGCGGACCCAGGGCTGCACGCCCGGCACCCGGCTGCTGCGGGGCTCGCGCAGCACCTCGGCGACCTCGCCCATGGGCGCGACGAACCATTGCCCAGCGATGCGAAAGCCGATGCCACTCCACTGCTGCAGGCGGATGTCCTGCGGTGGCTGGTCGGCCACCAGCAGACGGCAGCGCCGGTCGATGTCCAGCAACAGCTCGAAGGCGGTCAGCGACGCGCCCTGGGGGCGGGTGGTCAAGCGCCGAGTACTTCTTGCAGCTTGGCGATCAGGGCGTCTTCTTCCACCGGTTTGGTGAGGAAGTCCCGGGCGCCCTGGCGGGTGGCCCAGATACGGTCAGTTTCCTGATCTTTGGTGGTCACCACCACCACGGGGATGGCGCTGGTTTCCGGGTCCTTGCTCAGCTGGCGGGTGGCCTGAAAACCGTTCATGCCAGGCATGACGATATCCATCAGCACTGCGTCGGGCTTCTCCTGGCGAGCCAGGGCCACGCCGTCGGCACCGTTGCTGGCCTTGAGCACCTGGTGGCCGTGTTTTTCGAGCCATTCGGTCAATCGATACATCTCTGTCGGCGAATCATCGACAATCAGAATTCGGGCCATGCTGTTTCCCCATCAGGAAATAGAGACGCCGTCCGGTGAAGGCGGCGTCAGGGTGCGTTTGGGTCCTGCGCGGCGAAACCGGGCACGCTGGCACGGATCGCGTCGAGCAGTTCTTCCTTGCTGAACGGTTTGGTCAGGAACTGGTCGGAGCCGACCACCCGGCCGCGGGCCTTGTCGAACAGGCCATCGCGGGAAGAGAGCAGGATCACCGGGGTGTCCTTGAAGGCGTTGTTGTGCTTGATGATGGCGCAGGTCTGGTAACCGTCCAGGCGCGGCATCAGCACATCGACGAAGATGATCCGGGGCTTGTGGTCGACGATCTTGGCCAGGGCGTCGAAGCCGTCACTGGCGGTGATCACCTCGCAGCCGGCCTCGCCGAGCAACATCTGCGCGGTGCGGCGGATCGTGCGGGAGTCGTCGATCACCATCACCTTCAGGGGTTGTTCCATAGTCGCACTACCATCGCTGCCGGGGCCGAAATCCTGGGGCCGCTTCGCGCCCCATCGCGACACAAGGCCGCTCCCACCTGTCCATGCGTTGCGCTGAGCAGCCATCCGACGCCGAACCCTGTGGGAGCGGCCTTGTGTCGCGATGGGCTGCGCAGCAGCCCCAGCTCTTGGAGGTACGGCCAGGCTGGAGGCCAACACAGACCACTTGTCCGGCCTTTTTAGCACACTCCCGGAGGCCATTCCATCCGCCCGCCCCTTGACCGTGGGCGCGCCCGGCGCCACCCTGAGCCACTTTTCTTTCGTGCCATCGCGGCCACCGGCCGCCAAGAGGAACTACCCCATGAGCGTTCGCCTCGGGATTGTCATGGACCCCATCGCGTCCATCTCCTACAAAAAGGACAGCTCGCTGGCCATGCTGCTGGCTGCCCAGGCCCGCGGCTGGAGCCTGCTCTACATGGAACAGCGCGATCTGTACCAGGCCCAGGGCAAGGCCCGCGCGCGGATGCGTCCGCTCAAGGTGTTCGCCGACCCGGCCCGCTGGTTCGAGCTGGACGAGGAGCAGGACAGCCCCCTGGCCGAGCTGGACGTGATCCTGATGCGCAAGGACCCGCCCTTCGACATGGAGTTCGTCTACAGCACCTACCTGCTGGAACAGGCCGAGGCCGAAGGCGTCCTGGTGGTCAACCGCCCGCAGAGCCTGCGTGACTGCAACGAGAAACTGTTCGCCACGCTGTTCCCGCAGTGCACGCCGCCGACCCTGGTCAGCCGCCGCCCGGACATCATCCGCGCCTTCGCCGCCGAGCATGGCGATGTGATCCTCAAGCCGCTCGACGGCATGGGCGGCACCTCGATCTTCCGCCACCGGGCCGGCGACCCCAACCTGTCGGTGATCCTCGAGACCCTGACCGCGCTCGGCGCCCAGCAGATCATGGCCCAGGCCTACCTGCCGGCGATCAAGGACGGCGACAAGCGCATCCTGATGATCGACGGCGAGCCGGTGGACTACTGCCTGGCGCGCATCCCGGCCAGCGGCGAGACCCGCGGCAACCTGGCCGCCGGCGGACGCGGCGAAGCCCGGCCGTTGAGCGAGCGCGACCGCTGGATCGCCGCCCAGGTCGGCCCGACCCTGCGCGAAAAGGGCCTGCTGTTCGTCGGCCTGGACGTGATCGGCGACTACCTCACCGAAATCAACGTCACCAGCCCGACCTGCATTCGCGAGATCGACGCGGCCTACAACACCGATATCGGCGGCCGCTTGATGGACGCCATTGATCGCCAGTTGCAGGCGCGCTGACCGCCGACACGTGGCAAACCCGCGGAGTGGGGTATGATGCCGGTCCTTTTCGCTGACCTGCGCCCTGTTTCGCGGTTGCTGGATACCTGATGACGCTGCCCGCCGACATCCCCGCCGACCTGCTGCCACCCCGCGTTCGCCCGGTGGACCGGCTCGGCTTCACCCTGTTCCTGGCTGCCCTGGTGCACCTGGCGCTGATCCTGGGCGTGGGTTTCACCGTGGTCAAACCGGCTGATATCCGTCACACCATGGACATCACCCTGGCCACCTTCAAGAGCGAAAAAGCGCCCGAGAAGGCCGACTTCCAGGCCCAGGACAACCAGCAGGGCAGCGGCACCCTGGATAAAAAGGCGGTGCCCAAGACCACCGAGGTCGCGCCGTTCCAGGACAGCAAGATCAACAAGATCACCCCGCCACCGGCCGCGAAACCGGAAACCCCGCCCGCACCGGCGAAGTCCGTGGTCGCCACCCAGGCGCCGAAAACCCAGAAGGTCGAGCCCAAGCCGAAGGAAAGCAAGCCGCAGCCCAAACCCGAAGCCAAGGTGCCGGACTTCGACAGCTCGCAGCTGTCGAGCCAGATCGCCAGCCTCGAGGCCGAGCTGTCCCATGAACAGCAACTGTATGCCAAGCGCCCGCGCATCCATCGCCTGAACGCCGCCTCAACCCTGCGCGACAAGGGCGCCTGGTACAAGGAAGAGTGGCGCAAGAAGGTCGAGCGCATCGGCAACCTCAACTACCCCGAGGAAGCCCGACGCCAGCAGATGTATGGCAGTCTGCGAATGATGGTATCGATCAACCGCGATGGCTCGCTGTACGAAGTGCTGGTGCTGGAGTCCTCGGGCCAGCCGGTGCTGGACCAGGCGGCCCAGCGCATCGTGCGCCTGGCGGCGCCGTTCGCGCCGTTCACCGGCGACCTGGCGGAATTCGACCGCCTGGAGATCATCCGCACCTGGCGCTTTGCCCGCGGGGACAAGCTGTCGAGCAACTAACGGCAAGGCTTGCTTGGCCCCTGTAGGAGCGGCCTTGTACCGCGAAAGGGCTGCACAGCAGCCCCGGCGATTCTGCACGAGGCCAAGATCCTTGGGGCCGCTACGCAGCCCTTTCGCGGCACAAGGCCGCTCCTACAAGGGGCACCGACAGCCACTCGCGCACCTTGCCAGCCCCGCCACCTGGCGCCACACTAGCGGACATGAAGACCCTCGCCCCCAGCTACCTCAAGCACCAGTTCCTGATCGCCATGCCGCACATGGCCGATCCGAACTTTGCCCAGACCCTCACCTACATCGTCGAGCACAATGCCCACGGCGCCATGGGCCTGGTGGTCAACCGCCCGCAGGAGCTGAACCTGGCCGACATCCTCGAGCAGTTGCGCCCGAACGACGAGCCGCCCGCCAGCACCCTGCACATTCCGATCTACCAGGGCGGCCCGGTGCAGACCGACCGCGGTTTCGTGCTGCACAGCAACGACCGCAACTACCAGGCCACGGTCGAGCTGGAGGGTCTGTCGCTGTCCACCTCCCAGGACGTGCTGTTCGCCATCGCCGCCGGCGACGGCCCGCGCAAGAGCCTGATCACCCTGGGCTACGCGGGCTGGGAAGCCGGCCAGCTGGAGGCGGAGCTGGCCGATAACGCCTGGCTCAACTGCCCCTTCGACCCCGAGATCATCTTCGGCCTGGCCAGCGACCAGCGCCTGGGCGCCGCCGCCGCGAGCCTGGGGATCAACCTCAGCTTGCTGACCAGCCAGGCGGGCCACGCCTGATGGCCGAACTGCGTCTGCTGCTGGGCTTCGACTACGGCACCCGGCAGATCGGCGTCGCCGTCGGCCAGGTGATCACCGGCCAGGCCCGCGAACTGTGCACGCTCAAGGCGCAGAACGGCGTGCCGGACTGGAACCAGGTCGAGAAGCTGATCAAGGAATGGAAACCCGACGCCATCGTCGTCGGCCTGCCGCTGAACATGGACGGCACGCCCAGCGAGATGAGCGAGCGCGCCGAGAAGTTTGCCCGGCGCCTGCACGGTCGCTACAACCTGCCGGTGCACACCCACGACGAACGCCTGACCACCTTCGAGGCCAAGGGCGAGCAGATGGCCCGAAGCGGGCGCCATGGCAGCTACCGCGACAACCCGGTCGACGCCATCGCCGCCGCCCTGCTGCTGCAAGGCTGGCTGGAGGCCAACACTTAAATCCGCTTTGCCGCCGGCTGGAGCCGGCGCCCGCCTTCCGAGGAGCACGCAATGAGCCTACCCAATCCCGCCGACCTGATCCGGCAGATGGCCGTCGACCTTCGCGCCCACCTGGCCCGCCGCGGCATCAGCGAGCCGCGCTTCATCGGCATCCGCACCGGCGGCGTGTGGGTGGCCCAGGCCCTGCAGGCCGAGCTGGGCGACCAAGGCCCGCTGGGCACCCTGGATGTGTCCTTCTACCGCGACGACTTTAGCCAAAACGGCCTGCACCCGCAGGTGCGCCCGTCCGAGCTGCCGTTCGAGATCGAAGGCCAGCATCTGGTGCTGGTGGACGACGTGCTGATGAGCGGGCGCACCATTCGCGCCGCCCTTAACGAACTGTTCGACTATGGCCGCCCGGCCAGCGTGACCTTGGCCTGTCTGCTCGACCTGGATGCCGGCGAATTGCCGATCCGCCCGAATGTACTCGGCGCCACCCTGTCCCTGGCGGCCCATGAACGGGTAAAATTGACCGGACCCACGCCGCTCGCCCTCGAGCGCCAGGACCTCGCTCCCGCTTCCGCCCTTTAAGAGTCCCCCGCGATGACGCCATTCGACGCCAAGCGCCCGCTGCAGCTCAATGACCAGGGCCAGCTGCGCCACTTCCTCTCGCTCGACGGTTTGCCCCGCGAACTGCTCACCGAGATCCTCGACACCGCCGACTCCTTCCTCGAAGTCGGCGCCCGGGCCGTGAAGAAAGTCCCGTTGCTGCGCGGCAAGACCGTGTGCAACGTGTTCTTCGAGAACTCCACCCGTACCCGCACCACCTTCGAACTGGCCGCCCAGCGCCTGTCGGCCGACGTGATCAGCCTGAACGTGTCGACCTCCTCGACCAGCAAGGGCGAGACCCTGTTCGACACCCTGCGCAACCTGGAGGCCATGGCCGCCGACATGTTCGTCGTGCGCCACTCCGACTCCGGCGCCGCCCACTTCATCGCCGAGCATGTGTGCCCGGACGTAGCCGTGATCAACGGCGGTGACGGCCGCCACGCCCACCCCACCCAGGGCATGCTCGACATGCTCACCATTCGTCGGCACAAGGGTGGTTTCGAAAACCTCTCCGTGGCCATCGTCGGCGACATCCTGCACTCGCGGGTGGCCCGCTCGGACATGCTCGCGCTCAAGGCACTGGGCTGCCCGGACATCCGCGTGATCGGTCCGAAGACGCTGATCCCGATCGGTATCGAGCAGTACGGGGTGAAGGTCTACACCGACCTCGCCGAAGGCCTCAAGGACGTCGACGTGGTGATCATGCTGCGCCTGCAGCGCGAGCGCATGGCCGGTGGCCTGCTGCCCAGCGAGGGCGAGTTCTACCGCCTGTTCGGCCTGACCACCGCGCGCCTGGCCGGTGCCAAGCCGGATGCCATCGTCATGCACCCGGGCCCGATCAACCGCGGCGTGGAGATCGAATCGGCAGTGGCCGACGGCCAGCACTCGGTGATCCTCAACCAGGTCACCTACGGCATCGCCGTGCGCATGGCCGTGCTGTCCATGGCCATGAGCGGGCAGAACGCGCAACGTCAATTCGACCAGGAGAACGCCCAGTGACCATCAGCATTATCGGCGCCCGGGTCATTGATCCTGCCAGCGGCCTGGACCGCATCACCGACCTGCACCTGGACGGCGGCCGTATTGCCGCCATCGGCGCGGCGCCGGCCGGCTTCAGCGCCAGCCGCACGATCCAGGCCGACGGCCTGGTGGCCGCCCCGGGCCTGGTCGACCTCGGTGTTTCCCTGCGCGAGCCGGGCTACAGCCGCAAGGGCAACATCGCCAGCGAAACCCGTGCCGCCGTGGCCGGCGGTGTCACCAGCCTGTGCTGCCCGCCGCAGACCAAGCCGGTGCTGGACACTTCGGCGGTCGCCGAACTGATCCTCGACCGCGCCCGCGAAGCCGCCAACAGCAAGGTCTACCCGATCGGCGCCCTGACCAAGGGCCTGGAAGGCGAGCAACTGGCCGAACTGGTGGCCCTGCGCGACACCGGTTGCGTGGCCTTCGGCAACGGCCTCAAGGAAATCCCCAACAACCGCACCCTGGCCCGTGCCCTGGAGTACGCGGCGACCTTCGACCTGACCGTGGTGTTCCACTCCCAGGACCGCGACCTGTCGCAAGGCGGCCTGGCCCACGAAGGCCCGATGGCCAGCTTCCTCGGCCTGCCGGGCATCCCGGAAACCGCCGAAACCGTGGCCCTGGCCCGCAACCTGCTGCTGGTCGAGCAGACCGGCGTACGCGCCCACTTCACCCAGATCACCAGCGCCCGCGGCGCCCGGCTGATCGCCCAGGCCCAGGCGCTGGGGCTGCCGGTCACCGCCGACGTGGCGCTGTACCAGCTGATCCTCACCGACGAGGCGCTGCGCGACTTCTCAAGCCTCTACCACGTGCAGCCGCCGCTGCGCACCGCCGCCGACCGCGACGGCCTGCGCGAGGCGGTGAAGTCCGGGGTGATCCAGGCGATCTCCAGCCATCACCAGCCCCACGAGCGCGACGCCAAGCTGGCGCCGTTCGGTGCCACCGAGCCGGGGATCAGCAGCGTCGAGCTGTTGCTGCCGCTGGCCATGACCCTGGTCGAGGACGGCCTGCTCGACCTGCCTACCCTGCTGGCACGCCTGAGCAGCGGCCCGGCGGCGGCCATGCGCCTGCCGGCCGGCGAACTGAGGGTGGGCGGCGCGGCGGACCTGGTGCTGTTCGATCCAAAAGCGTCCACGGTTGCTGGCGAGCAGTGGTTCTCTCGCGGCGCCAACTGCCCGTTCATCGGCCACTGCCTGCCGGGCGCGGTGCGTTATACCTTGGTCGACGGGCACGTCTGCCACGAGGCCTGACCACGGTTTACTCGCCCTCCTGTAGGAGCGGCCTTGTGCCGCGAAAGGGTCGCGCAGCGACCCCGGGATTTCGGGCCACACAGAAATTGCCGGGGCCGCTCTGCGGCCCTTTCGCGGCGCAAGGCCGCTCCTACACCGACCGGGCTCGACCTGAAGCCAGGAGCAACCATTCATCCAATGTGGTTGAAATCCTTCCCCCCTCCCCCCATATGAGTCTGCATCAGGCATTTTCGCCCCGCTGCGTGGAGACTCTCCCTTGACTACCATCGTTTCTGTCCGCCGTAACGGCAAAGTCGTCATGGGCGGCGACGGCCAGGTTTCCCTCGGCAACACCGTGATGAAAGGCAACGCCAAGAAGGTCCGTCGCCTGTACAACGGCCAGGTCATCGCCGGCTTCGCCGGTGCCACCGCCGATGCCTTCACCCTGTTCGAGCGCTTCGAAGCCCAGCTGCAGAAACACTCCGGCCACCTGGTGCGTGCCGCCGTCGAGCTGGCCAAGGAATGGCGCACCGACCGCTCGCTCAGCCGTCTGGAAGCCATGCTGGCCGTGGCCAACAAGGACGCCTCCCTGATCATCACCGGCAACGGTGACGTGGTCGAGCCCGAGGACGGCCTGATCGCCATGGGCTC
This sequence comes from Pseudomonas sp. DVZ6, assembly GCF_024259445.1. Lineage (NCBI taxonomy): Bacteria > Pseudomonadati > Pseudomonadota > Gammaproteobacteria > Pseudomonadales > Pseudomonadaceae > Pseudomonas > Pseudomonas sp. DVZ6. Next base: position 20,172 of record NZ_JANCLM010000009.1, on the reverse strand, counting down.
CGGTGGCGGCTACGCCCAGGCCGCGGCCCGCGCGCTGCTGAACAAGACCGACCTGTCGGCCCGTGAAATCACCGAGGCCGCCCTGAACATCGCCGGCGACATCTGCGTGTTCACCAACCACAACCTGACCATCGAGGAGCAGGACCTGGCCGAGTGAATCAGTTGTTTTGGCGTCCCGCTCGCAGCGGGACTTTTCCACACTGATCACTCTGCTCGAGGACCACATTCATCATGTCCATGACCCCCCGCGAAATCGTTCACGAACTCAACCGCCACATCATCGGCCAGGACGACGCCAAGCGCGCCGTCGCCATTGCCCTGCGCAACCGCTGGCGGCGCATGCAGCTCCCCGCCGAGCTGCGTGCCGAAGTGACCCCCAAGAACATCCTGATGATCGGCCCCACCGGCGTCGGCAAGACCGAGATCGCCCGCCGCCTGGCCAAGCTGGCCAACGCGCCGTTCATCAAGGTCGAAGCGACCAAGTTCACCGAAGTGGGCTACGTTGGCCGTGATGTCGAGTCGATCATCCGCGATCTGGCCGACGCCGCCCTGAAGATGCTCCGCGAGCAGGAAATCGTCCGCGTGCGCCACCGCGCCGAGGACGCCGCCGAAGATCGCATCCTCGACGCCCTGTTGCCGCAGGCGCGGGTCAGCAGCTTCAGCGAGGAAGCCCAGCAGTCCAGCAGCGATTCCAACACCCGCCAGCTGTTCCGCAAGCGCCTGCGCGAAGGCCAGCTGGACGACAAGGAAATCGAGATCGAAGTCGCCGAGAACATGGGCGTCGAGATCGCCGCGCCGCCCGGCATGGAAGAGATGACCAACCAGCTGCAGAGCCTGTTCGCCAACATGGGCAAGGGCAAGCGCAAGAGCCGCAAGTTGAAGGTCAAGGACGCCCTGAAGATGGTCCGCGACGAGGAAGCCGGCCGCCTGGTCAACGAGGAAGAGCTCAAGGGCAAGGCCCTGGAAGCGGTCGAGCAGCACGGCATCGTGTTCATCGACGAGATCGACAAGGTGGCCAAGCGTGGCAACGTCGGCGGCGCCGATGTCTCCCGTGAAGGCGTGCAGCGCGACCTGCTGCCGCTGATCGAGGGCTGCACCGTCAACACCAAGCTGGGCATGGTCAAGACCGACCACATCCTGTTCATCGCCTCCGGCGCCTTCCACCTGAGCAAGCCGAGCGACCTGGTGCCCGAGCTGCAGGGCCGCCTGCCGATCCGTGTCGAGCTCAAGGCGCTGACCCCGGAAGACTTCGAGCGCATCCTCAAGGAGCCGCACGCCTCGCTGACCGAGCAATACAGCGCCCTGCTCAAGACCGAAGGCCTGAACATCGAGTTCGCCGCCGACGGCATCAAGCGCCTGGCCGAGATCGCCTACCAGGTCAACGAAAAGACCGAGAACATCGGTGCCCGCCGCCTGCACACCCTGCTCGAGCGCCTGCTCGAAGAGGTGTCGTTCAGCGCCGGCGACCTGGCCAGCACGCATGACGAGACGCCGATCCACATCGACGCCGCCTACGTGAACAGCCACCTGGGCGAGCTGGCGCAGAACGAAGACCTGTCGCGTTACATCCTGTAAGACCGCATGGGGCCGCTGCGCGGCCCATTCGCGGCACGAGGCCGCTCCTACAGGGGGGACTGCATTCTCCTTGTAGGAGCGGCCTTGTGCCGCGAAAGGGCTGCAAAGCAACCCCCTTGCACAATCTCCTGAATCTCCCGAAGCTTGCACCATCAGCTCACCAGAGATTCCACCCATGGCCCGCCTCCCCACCGCCATCAACCTGCACAAAGCCTCCAAGACCCTCACCCTCACCTACGCCCCCGGCGAGGTCTACCAGCTGCCCGCCGAATTCCTGCGCGTGCACTCCCCCTCCGCCGAGGTCCAGGGTCACGGCAATCCCATCCTGCAGTTCGGCAAGATCAACGTCGGCCTCAGCGGCCTGGAACCGGCCGGTCAATATGCACTGAAACTGAGCTTCGACGACGGCCATGACTCCGGATTGTTCACCTGGGAGTACCTCGAGCAGTTGTGCCTGCGCCAGGAGCAGCTGTGGAGCGAATACCTCGACGAATTGCACAAGGCCGGCAAATCCCGCGACCCGTCCGAATCGGTAGTGAAATTGATGCTCTAGCTCAAGGCTCGCAAGCTTTAGAGCGCATTTTCTAATCTCATCTGCTTGAATGCCTTGATGACTGCCAAAGATTGGCTGTCTTGCGCATTACACGAAAGTCGGGTAACCAATGGAGCTGGCAAGTTCCCTGCATTGCCCAGAAGGCAGGCAGGGCCAGGCCGGTATGTAGAGGTCGCGAGCGAAAGCAGGTTGTCTTCACACGCAGAAACCCACGCAGCTCATCATCGGCACGCATCCGGTCGCAGCACCGCTGTTCCTTATCACTGGTCACCCGAGTAGCAGTACCGGGCTGTCACAGCACGCCGGTACTCGTCTCAGGACAACGGAGCGTCGTAGATGAGTAACAAGAACAACGATGAGTTGCAGCGGCAGGCCTCGGAAAACACCCTGGGGCTGAACCCGGTCATCGGCATTCGCCGCAAGGATCTGCTGACATCGGCGCGCACGGTACTGCGCCAGGCGGTACGCCAGCCCCTGCACAGCGCCAAGCACGTGGCGCATTTCGGCCTGGAGCTGAAGAACGTGCTGCTGGGCAAGTCGGCCCTGCAGCCCGAAGGCGACGACCGTCGCTTCGCCGACCCGGCGTGGAGCAAAAACCCCCTGTACCGCCGCTACCTGCAGACCTATCTGGCCTGGCGCAAGGAGCTCAACGACTGGATCGGCGAAAGCGACCTGTCGCCCCAGGACATCAGCCGCGGGCAGTTCGTCATCAACCTGGTGACCGAGGCCATGGCCCCCACCAACACCCTCTCCAATCCCGCCGCGGTCAAGCGCTTCTTCGAGACCGGCGGCAAGAGCCTGCTCGACGGGTTGTCCAACCTGGCCAAGGACATCGTCAACAACGGCGGCATGCCCAGCCAGGTGAACATGGAGGCCTTCGAGGTCGGCAAGAACCTCGGCACCAGCGAAGGTTCGGTGGTGTACCGCAACGACGTGCTGGAACTCATCCAGTACAGCCCCATCACCGAGCAGGTGCACAGCCGCCCGCTGCTGGTGGTGCCACCACAGATCAACAAGTTCTACGTGTTCGACCTGAGTCCGGAAAAAAGCCTGGCGCGCTTTTGCCTGCGTTCCCAGCAGCAGACCTTCATCGTCAGCTGGCGCAATCCGACCAAGGCCCAGCGCGAGTGGGGCCTGTCGACCTACATCGACGCGCTCAAGGAGGCGGTCGACGCGGTGCTGTCGATCACCGGCAGCAAGGATCTGAACATGCTCGGCGCCTGCTCCGGCGGCATCACCTGCACCGCGCTGGTGGGCCACTACGCCGCGCTTGGCGAGAAGAAGGTCAACGCCCTCACCCTGCTGGTGAGCGTGCTCGACACCACCGTCGACACCCAGGTCGCGCTGTTCGTCGACGAGCAAACGCTGGAGGCGGCCAAGCGCCACTCCTACCAGGCCGGGGTGCTCGAAGGCAGCGACATGGCCAAGGTGTTCGCCTGGATGCGCCCCAACGACCTGATCTGGAACTACTGGGTCAACAACTACCTGCTCGGCAACGAGCCGCCGGTGTTCGACATCCTGTTCTGGAACAACGACACCACCCGCCTACCGGCCGCCTTCCACGGCGACCTGATCGAAATGTTCAAGAACAACCCGCTGACCCGCTCCGACGCCCTCGAGGTATGCGGCACCGCCATCGACCTGAAGAAGGTCGACTGCGACATCTACAGCGTCGCCGGCACCGCCGACCACATCACCCCATGGCAGTCGTGCTACCGCTCGGCGCACCTGTTCGGCGGCAAGATCGAGTTCGTGTTGTCCAACAGCGGCCATATCCAGAGCATCCTCAACCCGCCGGGCAACCCCAAGGCGCGCTTCATGACCGGCGAGGACCGCCCGGACGACCCGGTGGCCTGGCAGGACAACGCCATCAAGCATGCCGACTCCTGGTGGCTGCACTGGCAGGCCTGGCTGGGCGAGCGCGCCGGCGAACTCAAGAAGGCGCCTACAAAGCTGGGTAACCGCACCTATACCGCAGGCGAGGCCGCACCGGGAACATACGTGCACGAGCGTTGAACCGAACCGCCGCGATGGGCTTGTCGGCGCATCGCGGCGCTACCTTCACCACAGAGTCACGCGCATGCCGCAACCGTACATTTTCAGGACCGTCGAACTGGACGATCAGTCCATCCGCACCGCGGTCCGGCCGGGCAAGCCACACCTGACACCGTTGTTGATCTTCAACGGCATCGGCGCCAACCTCGAGCTGGTGTTCCCGTTCATCGAGGCGCTGGACCCGGACCTGGAGGTCATCGCCTTCGACGTGCCCGGGGTCGGCGGCTCGTCGACGCCCCGCCACCCCTACCGCTTTCCCGGTCTGGCCAAGCTGACCGCGCGCATGCTCGACTACCTGGACTACGGCCAGGTCAATGTCATCGGCGTGTCCTGGGGCGGCGCCCTGGCCCAGCAGTTCGCCCACGACTACCCCGAGCGTTGCAAGAAGCTGGTGCTGGCCGCCACCGCCGCCGGCGCGGTGATGGTGCCGGGCAAGCCCAAGGTGCTGTGGATGATGGCCAGCCCGCGGCGCTACGTGCAGCCCTCCCATGTGATCCGCATCGCCCCGCTGATCTATGGCGGCGGCTTCCGGCGCGACCCGGACCTGGCCATGCAGCATGCCTCGAAGGTCCGCTCGGGCGGCAAGCTGGGCTACTACTGGCAGCTGTTCGCCGGGCTCGGCTGGACCAGCATCCACTGGCTGCACAAGATCCACCAGCCCACCCTGGTGCTGGCCGGCGACGACGATCCGTTGATCCCCCTGATCAACATGCGCCTGCTGGCCTGGCGAATTCCCAATGCCCAGCTACACATAATCGACGACGGCCACCTGTTCCTGATCACCCGGGCCGAGGCCGTCGCGCCGATCATCATGAAATTCCTCGAGCAGGAACGCCAACGCGCGGTCATGCACCCCCGGCCCGCTGCGCGCACCTGATCCCGCTCCCATGGCCCCAGGAAAGCTGTCGTGGGAGCGGGCTTGCCCCGCGATCGGCCCGATTGCTAAACGATGGAGTGTTGGCATGAAAGACAAACCGGTGCCCGTCACCAGCATGAACGTGCAGAACGCCATCACCGGCCTGCGCGGTCGCGACCTGATCTCGACCCTGCGCCAGGTCGGCAGGATCAGCCTGCGTAACCCGCTGCACACCGCCCATCACCTGCTAAGCCTCGGCGGCCAGCTGGGCCGCGTGCTGATCGGCGACAGTGCCTATCAGCCCCACCCCCGCGACACGCGCTTCAGCGACCCGACTTGGAGCCAGAACCCGTTTTACCGTCGCGGCCTGCAGGCCTACCTGGCCTGGCAGAAGCAGACCCGCCAGTGGATCGAGGAAAGCAGCCTGGCCGACGATGATCGCGCCCGGGCGCAATTCCTGTTCAACCTGGTCAGCGACGCCTTCGCCCCGAGCAACTCGCTGCTCAACCCGCTGGCGGTCAAGGAGCTGTTCAACACCGGCGGCCTGAGCCTGCTGCGCGGGGCCAGCCACCTGCTCGACGACCTGCGCCATAACGACGGCCTGCCGCGCCAGGTGGACGAACGCGCCTTCGAAGTCGGCGGCAACCTCGCCGCCAGCCCTGGTGCTGTGGTGTTTCGCAACGAGCTGCTGGAGCTGATCCAGTACAAGCCCATGAGCGAGAAACAGTACACCCGGCCGCTGCTGGTCATACCGCCGCAGATCAACAAGTTCTACATCTTCGACCTGAGCCCGACCAACAGCTTCGTCCAGTACATGCTCAAGCAGGGCCTGCAGGTGTTCATGGTCAGCTGGCGCAACCCCGATCCGCGTCACCGCGAGTGGGGCCTGTCCAGTTACGTACAGGCCGTGGAGGAAGCGCTCAACGCCTGCCGCAGCATCAGCGGCAACCGCGATCCCAACCTGATGGGTGCCTGTGCCGGCGGCCTGACCATGGCCGCGTTGCAGGGCCACCTGCAGGCCAAGAAGCAACTGCGCAAGGTGCGCAGCGCCACCTACCTGGTGAGCCTGCTCGACAGCCAGTTCGACAGCCCCGCCAGCCTGTTCGCCGACGAGCAGACCATCGAGGCGGCCAAGCGCCGCTCGTACCAGCGCGGCGTGCTAGATGGCGGCGAAGTGGCGCGGATCTTCGCCTGGATGCGCCCCAACGACCTGATCTGGAACTACTGGGTCAACAACTACCTGATGGGCAAGACCCCGCCGGCGTTCGACATCCTCTACTGGAACGCCGACAACACCCGCCTGCCTGCCGCCCTGCACGGCGACCTGCTGGACTTCTTCAAGCTCAACCCGCTGACCTTCCCCGAAGGGCTGGAGGTGTGCGGCACGCCGATCGACCTCAAGCAGGTCGGGCTGGACAGCTTCACCGTGGCCGGCAGCAACGACCACATAACCCCGTGGGACGCGGTCTACCGCTCGGCCCTGCTGCTCGGCGGCGACCGGCGTTTCATCCTGGCCAACAGCGGCCATATCCAGAGCATCATCAACCCGCCCGGCAACCCCAAGGCCTACTACCTGGAAAACCCCAAGCTCTCCAGCGACCCGCGGGCCTGGTTCCACGATGCCCAACGCCGCGACGGCAGCTGGTGGCCGCTGTGGCTGGAATGGATCAGCGAGCGCTCCGGCACGCTGAAGGCGCCCCGCGAGGAACTGGGCAACGCCACCTACCCAGCGCTGGGCCCCGCGCCGGGCAGCTACGTATTGGCGCGCTGACCGGATGAAGACCCGCGACCGTATCCTCGAATGTGCCTTGCAGCTGTTCAACCGCCAGGGCGAGCCGAACGTCTCGACCCTGGAGATCGCCAACGAACTGGGGATCAGCCCCGGCAACCTGTACTACCACTTCCACGGCAAGGAGCCGCTGGTGATCGGCCTGTTCGAACGCTTCGAAGAGGCGTTGATGCCACTGCTCGATCCGCCCCTGGACGTGCGCCTGGACGCCGAGGACTACTGGCTGTTCCTGCACCTGATCGTCGAGCGCATGGCCCAGTACCGCTTCCTGTTCCAGGACCTGTCCAACCTCACCGGGCGCCTGCCCAAGCTGGCGCGGGGCATGCGCAGCCTGATCAACGCCCTCAAGCGCACCTTGGCGGCATTGCTGGCCAGCCTCAAGGGCCAGGGCCAGGTGACCAGTGAAACCCAGGCGCTGGGGCAACTGGTGGAGCAGATCACCCTGACCCTGATGTGCTCGCTGGACTACCAGCGGGTACTGGGGCGCGAGGGCGACGTGGGGGTGGTGGTGTACCAGGTGATGATGCTGGTGGCGCCGCATCTGCAGGCACCGGCACGCAGGGCGGCGGAGCAGTTGGCGATGCGGTATCTGGAGGGGTAGGCGCGTCAGATCAGCGTTGAAGCTTTCGCGGGTGAACCCGCTCCCACAGGATTGTGAAAAACCTGTGGGAGCGGGTTCACCCGCGAAATGGGCGACGCGGTGTCAGGCCTGGGTGGCCGCGTTCACCGGTGCCGACGGCGTGCTGCTGGCCGGGGCCGCGCTCGGGGCCGGAGCCGCGGTGGCGGCAGGTGCCGGAGCAGCCGGCTTGGCTGCCGCCGACTTGGCCGGGGCGGTTTTTTTCACAGCCGGTTTCTTGGCAGCAGCGGGTTTGGCCGCAGGCTTGGCTGCCGGTTTGGCCGCCGCGGTTTTCGCCGCAGGCTTGGCCGCCGGTTTTGCCGCGGCGGTCTTGGCCGCAGGCTTGGCTGCCGCCTTGGCCAGGGGCTTGGCCGCGGTCTTGCTGGCACCGGCCTTGGAGATCGGGGTCACCGACGCGCCGGTCAGCTTCTCGATCTGCTTGGTCAGCGAGTCGACCTGCTGGTGCAGGGCCTTGATCTCATTGCGGCTGGGCACGCCCAGGCGCGAGATGGCGCTGTTCAGGCGCTTGTCGAAGGCCTCTTCCAGCTCGCTCCACTTGCCCAGCGCACGGTCCTTCACGCCCGACACCCGGGAGTTGGTCGACGACTTGGCGCTTTCGGCCACGTCTTCGGCGGTTTTCTTCGCCTGTTTCTCGGCCTTTTCGCCATCCTTCACCAGCGAATCGAACAGCTTCGGACCATCCTGGTCGACCTTGGAGTAGATACCCAGGCCAGCCAACCAGATCTTGCGGGAGTACTTCTCGATTCCGCCGATCCAGGAGCTGCCTTCTTTCTCGGTGTTCTTCTTGCCAGCCATCCTGCTCTCCTTATGGTTTGTGCGCGACGCGCTCGAGCAGCTCGTGCAGCTGTTCAAGCTTGATGGACAACGCCTCAACGTCATGTTTAGACGGAATGCCGAGGCGATTCAAGGCGCGACCGACACGGGCGTCGAAGGCTTTCTCGATTTTGTCCAGTTGGACCTCGACCTTGCCGCGTACCCGGCTGACTTCCTGGGTGGCTTCGTCAAGATGGCCGTTGGCCGCCTCGAGCTCCTTGCCCAGGCGCTTCTTGCCGCGTTTCTCGACGCCTTCGCCGGCCTTCACCAGCTCCTTGAAGTAGTCGGAACCTTCCTGGCCGACGCGGGCGTAGGCACCGATGCCCGCCAGCCAGATCTTGCGGGCGTAGCCGCGCACCTCGCCCAGGGTACTGCCTTGGGCGTCGTCTTTCTGCTTGAGATTCACTTTGGCCATGCTCTGCACCTCATGCTCGTTCAAGGGAGGGAGGAACTGCCCTGGGAGGCAGGGCTTGAGCGTGAAGGTAGGCGGAAAAATTAGAATCCTCACCCTAAGGTGAGGTCATGCAGCGTTTGCGTTTGCGTGGGAGCGGGCTTGCCCCGCGATAGCGATTACCTGGGCTGACGCCATCGCGGGGCAAGCCCGCTCCCACAAAAACTGCTCCCACAAGGTCCGCTCCCGCAAACAGCAAGGAGCGCGCAGTGTCAGGCCAGCGCCTTGTCCAGCGCCCGCTCGATCTCGCCCTTGATGCTGCCACTCATCATCGACAGCATCATGCCCAACTTCAGCTCGACGCGGATGGTGTCCTCGCCGATGTGCACGCTGCCGTTGGCGCCGCTGCGCGTCACATCGACGCGGTCGCCGTTCCAGGTGGCCTTGAGGTCGTATTCGCGGGTCAGCTTGTCGACCAGCGCCTCGGCCTTGGCACGGGCGGCATCACGGCCGAGGGAGTGTTTGCGTTCGACGCTGATCTGGGTCATGCGGGTGTTCCTGGATATGAAGACATAATCACCATTATGCCCGCCCCCTCTGCATGACACACCCCGCCAAGACAAATCCGCCCGCAGCCCCTAGAATGGCCGTAATTTTTTTCTGGTGAAGCGATATGACCGACCAGCGCAAAGGCGACCACGCCGAACCCACTACTCACTTCGGCTACCAGGACGTGCCCGAGAGCCAGAAGGCGAAGAAAGTCGCCGAGGTGTTCCATTCGGTGGCCGCCAAGTACGACCTGATGAACGACGTGCTGTCCGGCGGCATGCACCGCCTGTGGAAGCGCTTCACCATCGAGCTGTCCGGCGTGCGCAGCGGCAATCGGGTGCTGGACATCGCCGGTGGCACCGGCGACCTGGCCGCCAAGTTCTCGCGCCTGGTCGGCCCGACCGGCCAGGTGGTGCTTGCCGACATCAACGACTCGATGCTCAAGGTCGGCCGTGACCGCCTGCTTGATCGCGGCGTGGCCGGCAACATCGAGTTCGTCCAGGCCGACGCCGAGAAGCTGCCGTTCCCGGACAACCACTTCGACTGCGTGACCATCGCCTTCGGCCTGCGCAACGTGACCCACAAGGACCAAGCCATCCGCTCCATGCTGCGGGTGCTCAAGCCCGGTGGCCGCCTGTTGATCCTGGAGTTCTCCAAGCCGACCAACAAGCTGATGTCCAAGGCCTACGACGCCTACTCGTTCGCCTTCATGCCGCTGGCCGGCAAGCTGATCACCAACGACTCGGAAAGCTACCGCTACCTGGCCGAATCGATCCGCATGCACCCCGACCAGGAAACCCTCAAGAGCATGATGGTCGAGGCCGGCTTCGACCGCGTCACCTACCACAACATGACCAGCGGCATCGTCGCCGTGCACCGGGGGATCAAGCCCTGATGCTCCTGGCCGGCCTGCTCGCCAGCGCCGAGCACGGGCTCAACCGTGTCCTGCGCCTGGACAGCACCGCCCTCCCGCGCCTGGCGGCGTTGGAAGGGCGGGTGATCGAGATCAACTGCGTGCAGCCGGCCCTGAAGCTGTTCGTGCTGCCCGACGAGGAAGGCCTGATGCTCGCCGCCCACTGGGAGAGCGAGGTCGACTGCACGCTGCGCGCCCCCGCCGGGCGCCTGGCGCAGCTGGCCCTGGCCAAGGACAAGACCGCCGTGTTGCACAGCCCCCAGGTCGAACTGCATGGCGACAGCGCCGTGCTGCTCGACCTGTTCGGCATCCTGCAGGACCTGCAACTGGACTGGGAATACGAGCTGCAGCGCTGGCTGGGCCCGGTGCCCACCGCGCTGATCGCCGGCCACCTGCGCCTGCGCGCGCGCTGGACCCGCCAGGGCCTGGCGCGCTTCGGCGAGAACCTCTCCGAGTACCTGGCCGAGGAATCCCGTACCCTGGTCGGCAAACGCGAAGCCGAAGCGGCGTTCAGCGAACTCGATGCGCTGAAGGTCGACATCGAACGTCTCGAGGCGCGCCTGCGTCGCCTCGCCCACACTCTTGATACCAGCGATAACGCATGAAGCTGCTCGCCGTCCGCCGTCTGTTGCGCATCCAGCGCGTCGTGATCCGCTACCGCCTCGATGACCTGCTGTTCGAACAGCCCCTGCTGCCCTGGTGGCTGGCCAGCCTGCGCCTGCTGATGCCCTGGCGCTGGCTGCCGCGCAAGCCCCTGGAGCTGAGCCGCGGCGCGCGCCTGCGCCTGGCGCTGCAGGACCTGGGACCGATCTTCATCAAGTTCGGCCAGTTGCTCTCCACCCGCCGCGACCTGCTGCCCACCGACATCGCCGACGAGCTGATGCTGCTGCAGGACCGGGTGCCGCCGTTCGACCCGCAGCACGCCGTGGCGCTGATCGAGGAACAGCTCGGAGCGAAGGTGGGTGAGGTGTTCAGCCGCTTCGACGTCGAGCCGCTGGCCTCGGCCTCGGTGGCCCAGGTCCATGCCGCGCGCCTGAAGAGCGGCGAGGAAGTGGTGGTCAAGGTGGTGCGCCCGGGCCTCAAGCCGATCATCGCCCAGGACCTGGCCTGGCTGTTCCTGATCGCCAAGGCCGCCGAGCGTGCCTCGGCCGATGCCCGCCGCCTGCATCCGGTGGAGATCGTCGGTGACTACGAAAAGACCATCTACGACGAGCTCGACCTGCTGCGCGAGGCGGCCAACGCCAGCCAGCTGCGGCGCAACTTCGAAGGCTCCGAGCTGATGTACGTGCCGCAAGTGTACTGGGACTTCTGCCGGCCCAAGGTGCTGGTGATGGAGCGCATCTATGGCGTGCCGGTCACCGACATGGCCACCCTGGCCGACCAGCGCACCGACATGAAGATGCTCGCCGAGCGCGGCGTCGAGGTGTTCTTCACCCAGGTGTTCCGCGATAGCTTCTTCCACGCCGACATGCACCCGGGCAACATTTTCGTCAGCACGGTCAAGCCTTGGAGCCCGCAGTACATCGCCATCGACTGCGGCATCGTCGGCAGCCTCACCTCCGAGGACCAGGACTACCTGGCCCGCAACCTGATCGCCTTCTTCAAGCGCGATTACCGCCGCGTGGCCCAGCTGCACATCGATTCGGGCTGGGTGCCGGCGCAGACCAAGGTCAACGAGTTCGAGGCGGCGATCCGCACCGTGTGCGAGCCGATCTTCGAGAAACCCTTGAAGGACATCTCCTTCGGCCAGGTGCTGATGCGCCTGTTCCAGACCGCCCGGCGCTTCAACATGGAAGTCCAGCCGCAGCTGGTGCTGCTGCAGAAGACCCTGCTCAACATCGAAGGCCTGGGCCGCCAGCTGTACCCCGACCTCGACCTGTGGAGCACCGCCAAGCCGTTTCTCGAGCGCTGGATGCGCGAGCGCATGAGCCCGAAGGCTGTGATCGGCAACCTGTACAGCCAGGCCGAGCAACTGCCGCACCTGGCCGACATGACCCGCGACCTGCTCGAGCGCCTGTCGCAACCGCATCTGCACGACGCGCAACTGCCCGAGCGGCGCCGCGCCGGCGACAACTGGGCGCTGCGCCTGCTCGGCGCCGGCCTGCTCGGTGGCGGCGCCACCCTGGCGGCCGGTGCCGTCAGCCTCAGCGCCCCGGCCGCCTGGCCGGCGTGGCTGATGCTGGCCGCCGGCCTGTACCTGATCGTGCGCCGATAGCCAGCCGCGCCGCCGGCTGGCACACTAGCGCAAAGGGGCCCGGTACGGGAGCGGGCCCGGTTTGGAGTCGACGATGAAAGACTGGCTGGACGAGATCAAGTGGAACAGCGATGGCCTGGTGCCGGCGATCGCCCAGGACCACAAGACCGGGCGCGTGCTGATGATGGCCTGGATGAACCGTGAGTCCCTCGCCCTGACCGCCGCCGAGCATCGCGCCATCTACTGGTCGCGCTCGCGGGGCAAGCTATGGCGCAAGGGCGAGGAGTCGGGCCATGTGCAGAAGCTTCACGAAATGCGCCTGGACTGCGACGCCGACGTGATCATCCTGATGGTCGAGCAACTGGGCCATATCGCCTGCCATACCGGCCGCGAAAGCTGCTTCTACCGCGTCTTCGAGGACGGCCAGTGGAAAACCGTCGACCCGGTCCTGAAGGATCCGGACGCCATCTACAGCGCAGGACACTGACATGAGCGACACCCTGACCCGCCTCGCCGAGGTGCTGGAGGAACGCAAGCACGCGGCGCCGGACAGCAGCTACGTGGCCAGCCTGTATCACAAGGGCCTGAACAAGATCCTCGAGAAGCTCGGCGAAGAGTCCATCGAGACCATCATCGCCGCCAAGGATGCCGCCGCCAGCAAGGATTACAGCGATGTCATCTATGAAACCGCAGACCTGTGGTTTCATAGCCTGGTCATGCTCAGCGCGCTGGGCCAGCATCCGCAGGCGGTGCTTGACGAGCTGGAGCGTCGGTTCGGGTTGTCCGGGCATGACGAGAAGGCTGCGCGTCAGCCTTCTGCCTGAATAATTGCGGGGGCGCGTTGCGCCCCTTTCGCGGCGCAAGGCCGCTCCTACAGGGGCCCGCGTCGCCTGACAGATTCGCAATACCCTGTGTAGGAGCGGCCTTGTGCCGCGAAAGGCTGCAACGCAGCCCAGGGTCCGAAAGACAGACACACATTTTCAGGAGCTTGAAATGGGCATTTTTGACTGGAAACACTGGATCGTCCTGCTGGTCGTCGTGGTGCTGGTGTTCGGCACCAAGAAACTGAAGAACTTCGGCAGCGACCTGGGCGAATCGATCAAGGGCTTCCGCAAGGCCATGAACGAAGAAGAAACCAAACCCGCCGAGCAGACCCCGCCGCCGGCGCAACCGGTTCCGCCGGTACAGAACACCGCGCAGCAGGCCCAGGGCCACACCATCGAGGGCCAGGCCCAGCCGGTCCAAGAGCCACAGCGGAAAGACTGACCCATGTTCGGCATCAGTTTCAGCGAGCTGCTGCTCGTCGGCCTGGTCGCCCTGCTGGTGCTCGGCCCCGAGCGCCTGCCGGGGGCCGCGCGCACCGCGGGCCTGTGGATCGGCCGCCTCAAGCGCAGCTTCAACGCGATCAAGATGGAGGTCGAGCGCGAGATCGGCGCCGACGACATCCGCCGCCAGTTGCACAACGAGCATATCCTGCAGATGGAGCAGGAGGCCAAGCGCATCCTCAATCCGCTGACACCACCGGCGCAGCCGCCGGCCAGCGCTGAAACGCCCGCCACACCCGCCGTCGAAGCCGCCCCCGCGCAGCCGACCGCGACGCCACCCTCCGAGCCGCCCCAACCGCCACGAGCCCCATGAGCGAGAATCCGGAACATGACCAGCCGATGCCGCTGGTTTCGCACCTGACCGAACTGCGCACCCGCCTGCTGCGCTGCGTCGCCGCCATCTTCCTGATCTTCGCCGGGCTGTTCTCCTTCGCCCAGCAGATCTACACCCTGGTCTCGGCGCCGCTGCGCGCGCACCTGCCGGCCAACGCGACGATGATCGCCACCGACGTGGCCTCGCCGTTCCTCACGCCGTTCAAGCTGACCATGATCGTCTCGCTGTTCCTGGCGATCCCGTTCATCCTGCAGCAGATCTGGGGGTTCATCGCCCCGGGCCTGTACCGCCATGAAAAGCGCATCGCCATCCCGCTACTGGTATCGAGCATCTTCCTGTTCTATGCCGGCATGGCCTTCGCCTACTTCCTGGTGTTCCCGCTGATCTTCGGCTTCTTCGCCAGCGCCACCCCCGAGGGCGTGTCGATGATGACCGACATTTCCAGCTACCTCGACTTCGTCATGACCCTGTTCTTCGCCTTCGGCGTCGCCTTCGAGATCCCGGTGGCGGTGGTGCTGCTGGTGTGGATCGGCGTGGTCGACGTGCAGTACCTGAAGAAAATCCGCCCATACGTGATCATCGGCTGCTTCGTGGTCGGCATGATCCTCACCCCGCCGGATATCTTCTCCCAGACCCTGCTGGCCGTGCCCATGTGGCTGCTGTTCGAGGTCGGTGTGCTGTGCGGCAGCCTGATCCGCAAGCGCAGCCACGAGCCGGACGCAGCGAACAACGACCACAACGACCAGCCGCCTGCGACCCAACCGTGAACCTGTTGCTTCTTGAAGAGGCCGACTTCGTGTCGGCCGACCGTGTCGTCCTGGCTGATCGCCGCTTCACCCATATGCAGGAGATCCACCGCGTGGCGGTGGGCGACAGCCTGCGCGTCGGGCGCATCGGCGACCTGATGGGCAAGGCCGAGGTCATCCGCCTCGAAGGCCATGAAGCCGAACTGCGGGTGGCCTTCGACCAGCCACCGCCGGCCAAGCTGCCACTGACCCTGGTGCTGGCCGTGCCGCGGCCGAAGATGCTGCGCCGGCTGTTCCAGACGGTCGCCACCCTGGGCGTGCCGCGGCTGATCCTGGTCAACAGCTACAAGGTTGAAAAGAGTTTCTGGCAGACCCCGTTCCTCCAGCCTGAAACCATCCGCGAAAACCTCATTCTCGGCCTGGAGCAGGCCCGCGACACGGTGCTGCCGGAAGTGATCATCGAGAAGCGCTTCAAGCCCTTCGTCGAAGACCGCCTGCCCGCCATCGCCGAAGGCTCCCTGGGCCTGGTCGGCCACCCCGGCCCCTACCCTGCCTGCCCACGCGCCGTGGAAGGCCCGGTAACCCTGGCGATCGGCCCCGAAGGCGGCTGGATTCCCTACGAGATCGAGTTGCTCGGCAAGGCCGGACTGGCCCCGGTGCAACTGGGCGACCGCATCCTGCGGGTGGAAACGGCGGTCACTGCCCTGCTTTCGCGAATTTTCTGACAGCAGGGTCAGGTTTTCACCATCAAGTTTCCCCGCCCCCCGCCGATGGCCTGTGCAACAGAACAATAATCCGCACTGCCACGCGCCGGGGAGTCGTCTATGTACCGTTGGTTTGCCCAGTCACTGGGAAATGTAAGCGTCAATCGCAAGTTGGGGATCGGCTTCGGCCTGGTGCTACTGCTCACCCTCGGCATCACCTTCACCGGCTGGCTGGGCATCGACAGCGTCACCAGCCGTGGCGACAAGCTCGGCAACATCTCGGTCATCCACCAGTACACCCAGGACCTGCGCCTGGCCCGCCTGGGCTATGAGCGTAACCGTGACGACGCCGCCGTGGCGGAACTGGAAAAGGCCCTGGCCAATCTCGAGCGCCAGGTACAGTTCATGCTCGGTCAGATCGAGCTCCCCGCCGACCGCCAGCGCCTGGACAAGCAGCAGGACGCCGTGCGCCAGTACCAACAGGCCTTCACCGAACTCAAGCAGGCCGGCCAGCGCCGCGAGGCCAGCCGCGCCACCCTGGGCGACAGCGCCGACAAGGCCGCCGAGCTGATCGGCAAGGTGCAGCAGCGTCTGCTGCAGGGCGGTGATATCCAGCAGTACCAGGAAGTGGTGCAGGTCGCCGCCCTGTTGCAGCAGGCGCGTTTCCAGGTGCGCGGCTACACCTACAGCGGCAAGGCCGAGTTCCAGCAGACCGCCCTCGGCGCCATCGACCAGGCCATGACCGTGCTCAAGGCGCTGCCGGGCAAGCTTGCGGCCGAGTTCGCCGCCAGCCTCGACGACGCCGCCAGCGCACTGGCCGCGTACCGCGACGCGGTAAACCAGTTCGGCAACGCCCAGGCCGCCAGCGAGCAGGCGTTGACGCGCATGTCGGCGCAAGGCCAGCTGCTGCTGGTCACCAGCCAGGAAATGAGCGTTTCACAAACCACCGTGCGCGACCAGGGCACCCAGCAGGCCAAGACCCTGCTGGCCGGCGCCACCGCCCTGGCCCTGCTGCTGGGGGTGCTGGCCGCCTTCGCCATCACCCGGCAGATCATCGTGCCACTGCGCCAGACCCTCGCCGCCGCCGAACGCGTGGCCGGCGGCGACCTGCGCCAGGACCTCAAGGCCGATCGACGCGACGAGCTGGGCCAGTTGCAGGCCAGCATGCAACGCATGACCCAGGCCCTGCGCGAGCTGATCGGCGGCATCGGCGACGGCGTGACGCAGATCGCCAGCGCCGCCGAGGAACTGTCGGCGGTCACCGAGCAGACCAGCGCCGGGGTCAACAACCAGAAGGTCGAGACCGACCAGGTCGCCACCGCCATGAACGAGATGGCCGCCACCGTCCAGGAAGTGGCGCGCAACGCCGAGCAGGCCTCGGAGGCGGCGCTGATGGCCGACCAGCAGGCCCGTGAGGGCGACAAGGTGGTGGGCGAGGCGATCAGCCAGATCGAGCGCCTGGCCGGCGAGGTGGTCAACTCCAGCGAGGCGATGAGCCAGCTCAAGGCCGAGAGTGACAAGATCGGCAGCGTGCTCGATGTGATCAAGTCGGTGGCCCAGCAGACCAACCTGCTGGCGCTCAACGCCGCCATCGAGGCCGCCCGCGCCGGCGAGGCAGGCCGTGGTTTCGCCGTGGTCGCCGACGAGGTACGCAGCCTGGCCCAGCGCACCCAGCAGTCCACCGAGGAAATCGAGGAACTGATCGCCAGCCTGCAGACCGGCACCGAGCGCGTGGCCAGCGTCATGGACAGCAGCCGCGCCCTGACCGACAGCAGCGTCGAGCTGACCCGCCGCGCCGGCGACTCGCTGGGCACCATCACCCGCACCGTGTCGTCGATCCAGTCGATGAACCAGCAGATCGCCACCGCCGCCGAGCAGCAGAGTGCCGTGGCCGAAGAGATCAACCGCAGCGTGATGAACGTGCGCGACATCTCCGACCAGACCTCGGCGGCGAGCGAGGAGACCGCCAGCTCCAGCGTCGAGCTGGCCCGTCTGGGGACGCATCTGCAAGCTCTGGTCGGACGTTTCAGGCTCTAATTCGCGGCTTGCGGGCTGTAGGCCTTGCCCTTCAGCCTGTAGCGAATTTTCCTACTCGATTTGCAGGTCCAGTCCGACGGACTCCCGGCCGATGAGCAAGGGCCATGGCGGCATTCTGCCGCCATGGCCTTCTCTCAATTGGACGGAGACCTGCCATGTTCGGATACCTTGACCGCCACCTCGGCAACCTCGGCGTCGGGCTCAAGCTCGCCCTGGGTTTCGCCGTGGTGCTGCTGCTCACCCTGGCCACCACCCTCAGCGGCTGGAGCGCCCTGGACGGCGCCATCGAGCGCTCGGAGCAGCTCGGCGACATCGGCCAACTCAACGACCTGACCCGCGACCTTCGCGCCGAGCGCATCACCTACCGGGTGCTCGCCGACGACGTCAGCAGGACCCGCATCGCGACCATCCTGGAACAGTTGCACGACCGCCTGACCCTGCTGCAGCAACGCAGCGGCGTCGATTCGTCGCGACAGATGCTGAACCAGAAACTGCAGTTGCTGCAGCGCCTGAAGGCCGACTTCGCCACCCTGCAAGGCACCGTGGACAGCCGCGAAGGCTTGCGTGTGGCGATGCAGGCGCAAGCAGGCGTGCTCGAAGCCGTGATCGACGAGCTGCAGACCCAGGCCTTGCTGAAGCTGCCGGGCGACGGCCGGCAGGGTAGCGTGGTCGGCCTCATGGATACCCTGGGCCGCCATATCGAGTCCGCCAGCCAGCAAAGCCTGGTACCGGCCTATGCCTTCTCGCCCCGGGACAACTTCGCCAGCATGGGCGATGCCGCGCTGCAGGCAGCGAACAGCAGCCTCGGCCAATTGCTGCGGGCCATCGCCCCACTGGAACTGCCCGGCACATTGACCCAACGCCCGCAGGTCGAGCTGGACCGCTACCGCGACGTCTTGCGCCAATACCGCGAGGCCGCGCTCAAGGTCGAGCAGTTGCAGGACGGCATGGAGAAGATGGGCGACGAGCTGCAAACCGTGAGCCGCGAACTGAGCGAACGCAAGGTCGAGCAGCGCGACAACGAGGCCCTGGCCGACCGCTCGCTGCTGACCAGCGTGGCCGTGCTGGCGCTGGTGTTCGGCGTCCTCGCCGCCTGGCTGATCACCCGACAGGTCACCCAACCCCTGCGCCAGGTGCTGGCCCAGGCGGAGCGCATTGCCCGTGGCGACCTCAGCCAAGTACAGACGGTGCAGCGCCGCGACGAGATGGGCCAACTGCAGACGAGCATGCGCGAGATGACCTTGAGCCTGCGCGAGCTGCTCGGCGGCATCGACCAGGGCGTCGGTCACCTGTCCCGGGCCGCGACGGTGCTGGCCGGCGCCAGCGTGGAAACCCGCGAGCGCATTGGCCAGCAACAAGAGGAGACCGACCAGGTGGCCACCGCCATGAACCAGATGAGCGCCACGGTGCAGGAGGTCGCGCAGAACGCCGAGCAGGCCTCGCAGGCGGCCACCGCCGCCGACCGTCAGGCACAGCTGGGTGACGAGGTGGTGGCCGAGGCGATTGCCCGCATCGAGCAGTTGGCCGGGCAGATGGACCACTGCCTGACGGCCATGGGTCACCTGGCCGGTGAAAGCCAGCGCATCGGTTCGATTCTCGATGTGATCAAGTCGGTATCCGAGCAGACCAACCTGCTGGCGCTTAACGCCGCCATCGAGGCCGCCCGGGCCGGCGAGGCCGGGCGCGGTTTCGCCGTGGTGGCCGACGAGGTGCGCGGCCTGGCCCAGCGCACGCAGCAGTCGACCGAGGAAATCGAACTGCTGATCGACAACCTGCACCGTGGCACCGACGAGGTGACCGGCCTGTTGGACGACAGCAAGCGCCTGACCGGGCAAAGCGTCGAACTCAGCCGCAAGGCCGGCGCCGCGTTGGGGCAGATTACCGAGACGGTGTCGACGATCCAGGGCATGAACCAGCAGATTGCCACGGCCAGCGAGCAGCAAAGCGTGGTGGCCGAGCAGATCAACCGTAGCGTGATCAATGTGCGGGATGTTTCGGAGCAGACGCGGGCGGCCAGTGAACAGACGGCGGTTTCGAGTGGGGAGTTGGAGCAGTTGGGGCAGCAATTGCGGGGCATGGTGGGACGGTTCAATCTCTAAGCCTTGCAGGCGTGCCCAGATCGCCAGGACCTGAAACCAGACCGACGGCTTTGGCTTTGGCTTTGGCGATCAGAAGATTAACACCGCAGCTCACTAGCGACAGCTGCGCCATCCCAGGCGCCGCCCGTAACTTCGCGACTTCAGGAGGCCGAACGCAGGTCTTGCGGAGGGAGGTGACGGGCATGGATGCCCGTCAAGCGCTGCGCCCCAGGATGGGGCGTTCAGCGCGGTCCTCCCGGGAGCAAGGCCGGAGTGAGGGAACCCGGAGCGAAGCGGAGGGCCGGATGAATGGAGCGAGGATTTTTTGGTTCCTTTTTGATCCTTCAAAAAGGAACTCGCCGTAAGGGCGAAAAGGTGACTATGCGTCGACATCGAAAATGAATGCACTAACAACCATTAAAACCAGCGCCGACCGACTTTGACTTTGACTTTGACTTTGACTTTGACTTTGACTTTGACTTTGACTTTGACTTTGACTTTGACTTTGACTTTGACTTTTAAAGCATGTGTTTTGAAAGCTATATGCGCATTCATTCGCGATGGTGACGCGAAGTCACCTTTCCGCCCTTACGGCGGGTAACTTTTTGAAGGATCAAAAAGTC